>DAOVQV010000335.1 GCA_030628445.1 Phycisphaerae bacterium
AGGAGGTCGCTTTCGACCTAGCCGGCGGGCGGGTGCAAATCTCCGGCGTGTCCAGCCTGAAGAAGGCCTCGGCGCCGTACATCACGGACCTTACCGCCGAGCCGTATCGGGCCAGGATCGTCTCGGCTGACTTCGGCGGCGACGAAGTGGTCATCTTCAACATTCACGCCATGCCCGACTCGGCCGGGACCGTCATCATTGCAGTGGGCGATACCCAAAGACGGATTGACCTGGACCCGGTAACCGGAAAGGCGACCGCCCAATGACCGGCGCATCCGCCCAACATTACCGCAGCTTCCGCCCCGAGCGGCGCCGGGCGGGCGTTTCGCTGATCGAGCTGATCGCATCGGTGGCGATCATAGGCGTCCTTGCGGTGGCGCTGGGCTCGACGATGATCCTGTCGGCCCGGGCCAACGAGCAAGCAGTCCAGCTTGTCGAGACCCCCAACAACCAGGGGATCGTCAAGCAGATCGCCTCGGACCTTCAGCTGGCCGGCGCGTTCACCGAGCGGACCGACACCTCCGTGACGTTCAGCGTCCCGGACCGCGACGGGGACAACATACCCGAGACCATCAGTTACGCCTGGTCGGGGATACCCGGCGACCCGCTGGTGTATCGGTACAACAACAGCTCACTCGTGACGATCGCCGACGACGTCCACAGCTTCGCGCTGTCCTACCTGCTGCGAACCACGCAAGGAATCCCGCAGGGGCCCCAGGAACAGGAAAGCGCCGAGATGCTGCTGATCTTCCACGACGACGCGCCAGGCGGCATCCTCAATTTTAGGATTATCGCCAGGAAGAAAGGCGCCGCGCAGTACTTCAAGCCCACGCTGCCAACGAACACGACAAAGTGGAAGATCACACGCGCGCGCGTAATGGCCGAGACGAACGGTTCGGCCACCGGGACGCTGACGTTCCGAATCACCACAGCCGATGGGGCAATGAAGCCGACATCGCTGGTCCTGGAGACCGTACAGATTCCCGAATCCTCGCTGGGAGGTTGGGCGTACATCGAGATTCCATTCGGGAGCACCTCCGACCTTAACCCGGCGGCCGGATACTGCTTGACGATACTCGATGGGGCATCGGGCCTTTCGGGAAACATCCGCTGGGAGAAAAACGGTTCGCCCATGACGGCGAACACCCACTACATGACAACGAACAACACCGGCTCGAGCTGGACCAACCCGGTGGACAACGAGGACATGCTTTTTGAGATCTACGGCACAGTCACAACAACAGGAGAACCACAATGGCCGTGAGCAGGACACAACCCGCCCGGGCGGCCTTTACGCTTATCGAGGCGGTCCTGTCGGTGCTGATCGTCGGTGTGATGCTGGTCGCCGTCCTGTCGACCTTTGGCGGTATCGCCCGCGCACGGGCGATCGGGGTCACCGAGGGGGCTGCATCCGGGCTAGGCTGGGCACTGCTGACGGAGGTCATACAGGCCCGTTACGAAGACCCCGACGCACCCGGCGGGTGGGGCGTCGAGGCCGGCGAGGACCCGGGCGCCCGTCAGGACTTCGACGACGTGGACGATTATGATGGGTGGGTCTCCACACCGCCGCAGGAAAAGGATGGCGCCGCCCTGGGCGACTACGCCGGATGGAGGCGGTCCGTGGTGATAACGACCCTCGAGCCGATAAACATGCAACTCACACCCGCTTCGGACTTCGGGTTGAAGGAAGTACAGGTCATAGTCGAGGATCCTCAGGGGAAGGCGACCAGTTTCTACGCACTGCGAGCAAGCAAGGGCACCGGCGAGCGGGCGCCTACCCAGGATACCACGAACGTAACCTGGGCGGGCGTCGACATGCAGGTCTCCAGCGACACGAGCAACAAATACACCTGTAGCGCTAACCTCGTTAACCTGCCCAACGAGGAGTGAGGATTCATGAGACACACCGGCCGGTTTGCATCGTCGCCGATCCTACGACCCCGCCGCGGGTCGATCTATATCCTCGTGCTGGTCACGTCGATGCTGGTGGCGGCGATAGGAATCTCCGCCATCGCCATCGCCCGGATCAATACCCGCCGGACGTCCGATTCCATCTGTCAGCAGGAGGCGCGGTCGCTGGCGGTGTCGGGCGTTGAGCTGGCCGTAGCGATCATAAACCGCCAGCCAGACG
>DAOVQV010000394.1 GCA_030628445.1 Phycisphaerae bacterium
GTATTGTCCTGAACTGAACGACATCGAACGAATCTGGAAGTACGTCAAAGGCGCCAGCCTTGCCAACTATGACTTCGGCCAGGCCGCTACACTGCGAGAGGCCATCGTCGAGGTCTTCGAAGAACTCAATGCACTCACAGACACGGAACTAACTCTTCGCTTTCGTGATCCTTTATCGAAAAACTTACCGCAGGTAGCTTAGGAGCATGACATGTCGGATCAGAAGGTCAGGATCGGTTTCGTTGGTTGCGGTGATATCAGCGATGCATACTTGAAGATCTCAAGGAAGTTCGAGATTCTCCAGACCGTGGCCGTTGCGGATATCGACCGCGCCCGCGCCAAGGCTAAGGCCAAACAGTTCGACGTCCCGGCGGTTTGTGGGACGCGGACGCTCATGAAGCGGGACGACATCGATATCGTGGTCAACCTTACGCCGCCGTTGGCCCATGCGAAGATCAATCTGGCGGCGTTGCGAGCAGGTAAGCATGTCTACAGCGAGAAGCCCCTGGCTGCCAAGCGCACCGAGGGGAAGAAGATCCTCGAAGCTGCCCGGGCGGGAGGGCTTCGCGTGGGCTGCGCGCCGGATACTGTGCTGGGCGGCGGTCTGCAGACCTCCCGGAAGCTGCTGGACGATGGTGCGATCGGTGAGCCCATCGCCGCGGCGGCGTTCATGATCAGCCATGGCGCCGAGCATTGGCACCCCAATCCGGAGTTTCACTACAAGCCCGGCGGCGGGCCGATGTTCGACATGGGGCCGTACTACCTCTCGACGTTGACAATGCTGCTTGGACCAATCAAGCGGGTCGCAGCGATGACCAAGATTCTCATCAATCCGCGCTTGATTAGCTCCGAGCCAAAGCGGGGTCAGCTAATCGAGGTCGAGACGCCGGATCACGTTGTCGGGCTGATGGAGTTCGACAACGGCGCGGTCGGGACGATCATGACCACCTTCGCCGTTTGGGGTTCCCAGGTCCCACGCATCGAGATCTACGGTACCGAGGGGACACTCGGCGTGCCCGACCCGAACAGGTTCAGCGGGCCTGTGAAGCTGCTGAAGGGCAGGAGCAAGGAATGGGTCGATGTGCCGCTGACACATGGTTATGCTCCCGAGAACCAGCGTTCGCTCGGTCTTGCCGACATGGCCATGGCGATTCGCACCGGTCGGGCCCATCGCTGCACCGGCCGGCAGGCCCACCACGTCCTGGACGTGATGCACTGCTTTCTGGAGGCAGGTAAGTACGGTAAGTCTCGCGGTGTAACCAGCACGTTCGACCGAC
>DAOVQV010000213.1 GCA_030628445.1 Phycisphaerae bacterium
ACATGAGGGCGCTGTTCTGTTCGTTACGCGACCTGATTGCCGATATCCGGCGAACCGCTCCGCAGGTCGAGACGATATGCTGCGGCTCGTGGGTGAACAATCTTCGCGCTTTTAGAAAACTCTTTCCCGACAGTTATCTGGACTCCTTGACGCCAACTTCGCCCGACAATAAAACGCACGGCGGGTGGTGGGGACAATTCGTAACCCGTCAAGGTAAGCTGAATAAACGAAGGGCCGAGATTCTAAAGACCCAAAGAAGGTTTGAGTTTGCGGAGCTGGAGGGCGAGTGTACCCTTACGGAACTCGCCCGGCACATCGATAAAATGCTGGAGTCGCCGGACATCTAAGGCCCAAAGTAACCCGTAAGAGCAGTGCCCTGTCAGTGGGTAGCTTGCGGGTGGAGCCGCTTGAATCCTTAACCAGAGACATGACAAAGCAGACGCTCGAAAATGAGTATCTTTCCGTCACGGTAGACACCAGGGGCAGGTTGGTAAGCCTGGTGAACAAACAAACCGGGACGGAGCTCATCACCAACCCCGAGGCCGCCGAGGCGTGGCGAATGGTCCTGCCAACCGGGCGCCACAGAATCGACGCGCTCTTGGGCTCACAGCAAAAGCCACAGCGGATCCAAATTGAGCGAACGGACAGAGCGCGGCGCTTGTGCATCTGCTATGACCGGCTCACGGGCAGACGGACATGGCGCATCCGGGCCAGATTCCTGCTTTCTGTTGACGACGGCGGGCGGGAGATATCAGTGCACGTCGAGATCGAGAATCGAAGCGGCGTTCAGATCCAGGAGCTGGAGTTTCCGATAGTCGGCGGCCTCGGCGGCCAGGGCCGAAGGCGCCAACTCAATCTCCTGGCCGCGGGCGACAGAGGCGACTTCTACACCGACATACTGCACAAGGGACTACCTGTCACCGGCAGAGAGAGCAACCATTTCGTCCGGGAACATGAGACGGCGATGTTCGAGCCCGGCCGCGTCGGCGGTGTGTGGGTGGATCTGTGGTGTCGGCGAGAGGGGTTGTTCTTCGGGTTGTCCGCTAACGATTGCGACGTTGCCATAAAGCTGGAGAAGTTCCCCAAAGAAGTCCCGAACGCCCCAGCACACTGCTACCCAAGCGACACCGCTCGGTGGGTGCGCGCCTCGGGCGTCCACGCCGTGCGCTTGGGGGGCCGCGCCGGGGGGACAACCCACCCCGTCGTCATCATGCCACACAAGGGAGACTGGCACGCGGGGGCCGATCGCTACGCCGCCGATCGCCACAGGAAGCTGAAGGCGGCGGAGCCGCCGAAGTGGATGGACCGCTTTGTCGGGTGGACCGAGATCCTTGGGAAGACCTACCTTGGAGAGGTGTTTCATGATTATCAAAAGTGCGCCACATCCGTGATCCGTGATGCGCGCGTGACGGGCCTCGACTTCGTGTTCTACTACGGGCACACCAGGCTTGGATCGGAGGGCGCGGACTTTGACCACTGTCCGGACCCGCAGCTGGGGGGCCGGCGACGCTTCAGGGAGATGGTGGACCGGCTGCACCGCAAGGGCATCCGCATCATGCTGCTGGACCATATGCATCGCTGGATTAACAGGGACCTGTCACAGTACAGGGAGCTGGCACTATCCAAGCACGCCGTGCTGGACCGCGACGGGAATCCCTCTACCGCCCGCTGGTGGAAAGAGACGTACCTTTCGTGTCGACGCCTCAGCGGCCCGACGCCGGTATGGGTTGAAATGTGCCCGTCCTCCCAGCAGTGGCTGCGGTACTACCTGACGCACGTAAAAAGGATGATCGAGCTTGGCGTGGACGGGTTGGAGCTGGATACTTTCAACCCATCGCGGTGCTACAATCCCAGGCACGATCACCCGCGCGGCGCGGATATGCTGGACAGGAAGCTGCAGTTCATGCGTACCGTCCGCGCCCACGCCAAGCGCCTCAACCCCGATTTCGTCCTGATCGGCGAGACCATGATCCCAGAGGCGCGGGAGGTCCTGGACGGTTTCTACGCGGGTCGCTACGCAACGGAACGAGATAGGATCTACCGGTATCTGTTCCCCGAGATCCGACAGCAGACGGTGCTTGTCGGGAACTACGCGTATGACCAGGTGAACAAGGCGCTATCCCTGGGGATTGGTGTTGACACGGAGATCTGGGGACTGAGGACGACATCCCTGGCCGCCTGCCCGGAGTTGGCGCGGTACATCGGCGAGATTAACAACTTCAAGACACGCCATGCGGACCTGCTGATCCATGGCGTGTTTCGCGACGCGTTGGGGGCCCGGGTCACCGGCGACTGCCTCTACTCCGTCCTGGCGGGCCGCGGCCGGGAAAAGGCCTTCGTGTTGCGGAACCCGCACGCTCACCCGATCAAGGTTCGCGCCTCGCTGAGCGGAACGCATGGCCTTACCTTGCTTCTTTGGCGGCCGTTTCGAAAGGAGCGGAAGATCACCGCTTCGGCTCCACTGCAAATCCGGCTCAAGCCCTATGAAGCCGCCGTCGTTATTGCCACTGGGCGCCCTGCGCCAACCTGACCCAGTCGGCCGGCGGCGTGCCGGGAAGATTCAGCCGGAGGCCGACGGGAGGTTCTTGCTCGTGCAGGCTTGGGGCAGATAGAATGGTTTCGACGGCGGCGAGGTCGGTTCTATTGGCTCTAGCGGTGAAGGGCGAGAAATGTCTGCATCGATCCGTTCGCACAGCAGGACCGAGACGGCTGTGAGCGTGGCGATCTTGATTGGGCTCGTCGCGATCGCCGCGGGGGTCATCCGGCGGGGTGTGTTCTACGATCCGACTGCGTCTCCGGCCGATCTGACCTTCTCGCCGATCGCCGGCGAACCGAGCGGCCTGGCCAGCGATCCGACGGGA
Organism: Phycisphaerae bacterium; assembly: GCA_030628445.1. GTDB lineage: Bacteria > Planctomycetota > Phycisphaerae > SM23-33 > SM23-33 > DAOVQV01. The sequence goes on from DAOVQV010000213.1 coordinate 2,862, forward strand.
TTGGCTCAATACCTGGGCGACGGTGTGCGGCCCTGGGGTCAGGGCGAACGCTTTGGGCCTGATGACGTTTTCCAGAAGATCAACGGCCGGGCGGAGCTGTATTTTGCGGCGGGGTTCATTTCACTGCAGTGTCAGCGATTCCAGCTTGCGGCCGACGAGGGCGATTCCGACCGGTGGGCCGAGGCGTTCGTCTACGAGATGGCCTCGCACCGTGCAGCCTTTTCCGTCTACAGCACACAGAGGCGAAGCGGCGTGGAAAACGTCGAGCTGGGCGACTTCGCCTACAGGACCGCCAACGGGCTGTACTTTGTTCACGGCCCCTTTTACGTGGAACTGGTCAGTTCGGTTATCACCGGGGAGGCGGCCCCGGCGATGCTGACGTTCGGGCGCAACTTCATCGCACTGAATCCGGCGACCCGCGAGTCGATAGCCGAGCTGCAGATGTTTGCGCCGGATGGATTGGATCCGGACAGCGTCTTGCTGTTGATTAACGACGCGTTCGGCCTGGGGCGGCTTGACAATGTCTTTACCGCCCGGTATGCGATTGGCGGGGTCCAGGTGACGGCGTTTTTGTCGCAGCGGGCCACCCAGCAGGAGGCGGCCGAGCTGGCGAAAGTGTATTTCGATTCTCTGATGGGTCTTGGCGGCGAGGAGGAACCGGCCGATTCGGACATGGCGAACCTGAAGGTTGTGAAGATTATGGATGGTTATGAGTTCATCTTCTCGCACGGAAGGTTCTTCGCCGGGGTTCA
>DAOVQV010000046.1 GCA_030628445.1 Phycisphaerae bacterium
GACCGACCCGTTCGTCACAAACAAAGAAGTCGTCTTCATGGGCGACAGTACGTTCTTCCACTCCGGCCAGATCGCGATCTCGCAGGCGATAAAGTTCGGTCAGGACATCACCTTTATGATCCTGGACAACTCCACCACCGCGATGACGGGGCACCAACCGACGCCCGGTGTGGACTATGACATAATCGGCGACCCCACGGCCGTCCAGGATATAGAGGAGATCATTCATGGCCTCACCGGCGATAACGAAGCGATCATCGTCCGGGCGGATCCCGAGCGGCGCAAGCAATACATCGAGCTCCTTGAGAAGACCTTCCTCGCCGACGGCCTGAAGGTCATCATCGCCGACAAGGAGTGCGGGATAACCCGAACGCGCCGCAAGCGCCGCCACGAGCGCGAAATTACCCGCCGGCTGGGGTACCTCCCGACTTGGGAGCACATGAACATAGACCCGGAGATCTGCCGGTTCTGCCTGGAGTGTTGCGAGCTGACCGCCTGTCCGGGCCTGAAACACATTCAGACCGATTACGGTCTGAAGATGAGCACGGACATAACCTGGTGCGTCAACGATGGGGCCTGCGAGCGGGTGGGGGGCTGCTCTGCCTTTGAGAGCGTAACCATCAAGCGCAAGCGCCCGCCTCGCAGCCGCGTGCCCGAGTTAGGCCTGGATGAAATCCCCGAGCCTCAGAAACGCCCACTCGGCGACCTGTGGCGGTGCTGCCTGACCGGCGTCGGTGGAATGGGCTTGGGCGTTGCTACCAGCATCCTCGTTCGGGCCGGACACAAGGAAGGGCACTCGGTGATCTTCTGGGACAAGAAGGGCCTCGCCATCCGCAGCGGCGGGACGGTCTCCCAGGTGACGTACAACATCTCCGACCTGCCGATTACGGCGATTATTCCTTTCGGGAAGGCGGACCTGCTCATCGGCGTCGATATCCTGGAAGCTGCGAGGGCCCTCGACCCGAAAGGACGAACTCGTGCCGCCTCGCCCGAGAGGACCGCAGCCGTAATCAACACCGACAAGGTGGACACGGTTACCGGCCTGCTGGGCCAGACAAACTTCGACCCGGATGAGCTGGAACAGATCATCCGCGCCAATACTCGCAGCGATGATTACCTGGCCCGCAACATCTCCCGCATCTGCGAAAAATATCTGGGCTCCAAGCTTTACGCCAACATCATGATGCTTGGGTTTGCGTTCCAGAAGGGCCTGATTCCCGTCTCGATGCACTCGATGGCGTGGGCGATTAAGGACACGATCCGCACCGATTTCCGCAAGAACCTTTACGCTTTCAACATGGGGCGAAAGCTCGTCGTCGACCCGGATCTTTTCCAGGGCCCGCCTCAGCGGATCGGGTGGTGCGAGACGCTCGATGAGCGATGCCGCTGGACCATCCGCCGCTACCGACGCGGGCACAAGCTGGCTGATCAGCTGCGGAAACTGGCATCCGAGACCGTCGCAGCTGTTGAGAACCTGGACGAATCCGCGAAGCGCGACATCGTGGTGCGAACCTACGATTGCATGCGTTGGGGCGGGACCGATTACGCCGCCCGCTACGCCCTCGCCGTCCGCAATATCTACGCCAAGGATGCTCCCCAGCACGACTACGCCATCACGCGCGCCGTCATCAGCAACCTGGCCGATGCGATGTTGATTAAGGACGGCCCGTTCTGCGCCGAGCTTGCGACAAGCCCCGAAAAGCACGCCCGCGACCGCGACAAGTACAACGTCAATCCCGCCAACGGCGACCGGATCATCTACCGCCACCTGTGGAACATCGACTGGAAGATGGGCTCGCGCCGCCTGGCGTTCGATTTTACGGCCAGACACTGGATGCTGAGGTGCCTCAAACGGATGCGATTCCTGCGCAAAGCCCTCCCGGTGTGGCACAGGCAGGAGCGCGCCTTCCTCCGCCGCTATGAGCAAACCTTAGCGCAGGTTGCATACTCGACGCCGGCTGAATACAAGCAGCAACTGGAGGCGCTTTCGTCCTCCCGGTGCCTGGAGTGCATGAACCCGCGCTGCAGCGAGGCAGGCTGCCCGCTGGAGCCCGAGATACCACAGTGGGTCGAGCTTGCCTATCGAAACCAGTGGCGTCACGCCAGCGAACTGCTGCACGAGTCAAACAACTTCCCGGAGTTCACGTCGCGGATTTGCCCGGCCCCATGCGAGGTGTCTTGCAAGCGCAACCTGAACGAGCTTCCCGTCGGAATCCGCCAAATCGAACGTCAGATTGTCGATCGAGCCTTCGAGCGGGGATATGTGCTGCCCCAGGTCGCCGAGGAAGCGTCGGGTAAGCGAGTGGCGATCGTCGGTTCAGGACCGGCCGGACTTGCTGCGGCCCAGCAGCTCGCACGAGCCGGGCACCAGGTAGTAGTCTTTGAGAAAGAGGACCGCCCCGGCGGGCTGCTGCGTTATGGCGTTCCGGATTTCAGGTTACCCAAGGATCTGATCGACCGCCGAGTGGGGCAGCTAATCGCCGAGGGCGTGACATTCAGTTGTAGCATCGAAGTCGGTAAGGACATATCGGCCCGTCAACTCCGCGAGCAGTTCGACGCGATTCTTCTGGCCACCGGCGCCGAAAAACCGCGTGACCTCGACATACCCGGGCGGGAAGTTGACGGGATTCACTTCGCCCTGGATTTCCTCCGGGCCGGTTCTGGGGAACCCATCTCAGGCGCGGTCCCGACGGCCAAGGACAAGGTGGTAGCAGTCGTCGGCGGCGGGCTTACCGGCGAAGATTGCGTGGAACTTGCCGTCGCCCAAGGCGCCAGGGAGGTCCACCAATTCGAGATCCTCCCAGAATCGCAGGTCAGCGACGAGGGTCCGGAACCGCTGTGCGGCCAGAACATCCACAGACGCTGGTGCGTCTCGGTCAAGCGGTTCGACGGAGACGGCCGGCTTAGTAACCTCCAGGCGGTCCGGGTGGAATACACCCCCTCGCCGGTCGGACAAGTCGCCGAAGAGCTGCCCGGCAGCGACTTCAACATCAAGGCCGACATGGCCGTCCTGGCACTGGGCTACGACGCGGTAGTGGACCCACAGTTGGCGTCGCAGCTTGACCTGGCGACCGACGCCCAAGGCCGCGCGCGCGTTAGGGACTACGCCACCGATATTGACGGCGTCTTCGCCGCCGGCGACCTGGAAAGCGGAGCGGGACTCGTCGTCGACGCCATCCACGCCGGCAGAGAAGTCGCCGAAACAATCAACACCTACCTGACCCGGGGCCGCGATGCTTCAGGCGATTGAGGCACAGCATGGCAACCCCGCCGGACGGTCCGAAGCGCTAATGCTGAGCGAATCAAAAGCCAACCCGAAAAAACGGGGCGCCGCGGTCGTAAAGGCGCTCAAGAAGCAGTACCCCGACGCCAGGACGGCGTTGAACTTCACCAACCCGCTTCAGCTTCTTGTCGCGACAATTCTCTCGGCCCAGTGCACCGACGTTCGAGTTAACATCGTCACGAAGGACCTGTTCACCAAGTACAAGACCGCGGCCGATTACGCCGGCGCACCACAGGAAGTGTTGCAGGAGGAGATTCGCACAACCGGATTCTATCGCAACAAGGCCAAGAACATCCGGGCCGCAACGGCAAGGATAATCTCCGACTTCGGCGGGAAGGTCCCCGAGACGATGGAGGAGCTTCTGAGCTTACCCGGCGTTGCCCGCAAGACCGCCAACGTCGTGTTGGGTAGCATGTTCGGAAAGAACGAAGGCGTCTGTGTCGATACTCACGTGACGCGCCTGGCAAACCGCCTGAAACTGACGCGACACAAGACCAACGCCAGCGATAAGATCGAGAAGGACCTGATGGAGCTGATCCCACGGGCGCAGTGGACGCTGTTTTCTCACCTTCTGATCTGGCACGGCCGGCGTGTCTGCACCGCACGAAAGCCCAACTGTCCGGGCTGTACGATCAACAAGCTCTGTCCGTCGGCGCTAAAGGTGTGATTCCGCCGGTCCCGCCCTTAGAACCTCTTGCGCAGCCACGCAAAAGCGAGTTTACGATCGATTGCGTCCGGTTTCACGGGCGAGTATCCCAGCCTCGATCAGAAGGACAGTCTCCAACCCCCACGGGCCCACAGGAGCCGGGACTTGTGACCGGTAGGGTTATTTGGGAGTATAGTTCCCCCGCCGCAAAAAGCGCCTTACAGAAGGATGAAGACCACTATGCGTTCGGATAAGAGCAGTTACGGCAACTTCGACCGGAGCGGGGGACGATACGTGCTGAAGACGACTGAGCCGCCAAGGCGATGGCACAATGCGCACTTCTCGGGCCCGCAGGATAACGAATACCTCTCCGAGTGCACGTACGCCGGGACGGGCGAGGTCCGCTGCCGGGACGCCGACGGGAATATCTGCAGCCTGACTGACGGCGACCGCAAGGTCATCTACCTTCGAGACGAGGACACCGGCGTCTGCTGGAACATCGGTAAGTATCCGCTGAACACGAAGGTCACGCGCTTCCGCTGCCAGTACACGGCGGCGGATACGAAGCTGTCCTCGACCTTCCGGGGACTGGCCGCTTCCCAGCGCGTCTTCGTCCCGCGCGGCGCAACAAATGAGTATTGGACGTTGACGCTCGCCAATCGCTCCAAGCGCCCGCGGCGGATAAGTGTCTTCGCCTACGCGGAGTTCAACCTGCGAGGGTTCGGCGCCCGGGGTTACTACCGCTCGGCCCTATATCACGAAACGACTTTCCGGCCAGAAGTCAACGGCGTATGGGCGCGCAACCGCAACGTCGCCGCCCCCAATCCGCGCTATCAGGGTTTCCTGATAGGATCGCAAAAACCCGACCACTACGCCTGCAGCCGCGAGACGTTCTACGGGCCCAATGGCTCGTTCGCAAGCCCGCGAATTGTGGACGGGTGGGACGGCGACGACAAGCCCTGCGGCGACTTTATGTGTTGCGCCCTGCTGCAGAACACGCTGACGCTCGAGCCCGGTCAGGAAATTCGGATCGACTACGCGCTGGGGCAGTGCGGGTCCTTCGAGCAGATCCAAACCGTCGCCGCCAACCTCGCCGATCCGACCAAGATCGACGCCCTACTGGCCCAGCTCGAGGCGACCGAAGAGCAGATCGCCGAGGGATTCGGTGTCGACACCGGGGACGTCCGCACAGACGCGATCATGAACTTTTGGGTCAAGAAACAGCTGCTTTCCTACCTGATGTTCAAGAACGGATTCCGCGACAACCTCCAGGCGGATTACGCTTTGTGCATGGCCGATTACGCCACGGCCGAGCAGAACCTCCTGGCGACACTTGCAGGACAATGGCCCGACGGGCACGGCCCGCACCACTACCGGCCCATAAAGCGGGAGATCTTCTGCTCGGACAACCCGGCCTGGATCCTGATGATGGTCCCGGGGCTGATCAAGGAGAGAGGCGACTACTCGCTGCTGGACAAGCAGGTCCCATTCCTTCAAAGCGATGAGACCGGAACAGTCTGGGAGCATATGCTGCGGGCGATGCGCGTGCTTACCGGCGAGCTGGGGCCTAACGGTCTGTGCGTGATGCGCGACGTGGACTGGAACGACAGCTTCCAGGGCACCGACGACACGCCCGCCCGCGAGAGCGTCATGATCACGCAGTTGCTCTGCGCCGGCCTGTTGGAATTGGAAGCCCTTTCCCAGCGGATCGGCGCCGATGACATTGTCGCCGAGGCCCACGGGGGCTACGAGACGTTCAAGGCCCGGCTCAACGACCTGTGCTGGGACGGGCGGTGGTACATCCGTGCACTGGCCGCCGACGGCCGGCGATTAGGGTCCAGCGAAGAGAAAGAAGGCAAGATATTCCTCAACACGCAAACCTGGGCCGTGCTGTCCAAGACCGCCCCGCCCGAGCGGGCGAGGGCTTCCTTCGCCGCAGTCGATGAGATGCTCGCCCACGAGCTGGGGACGTTGACCTGCTTCCCGGCGTATACCCAGTGGGACCCCACGGTCGGTCAGCTTTCCACGACCACACCCGGGTCCGGGACCAACGGAGGGTGCTACCAGCACGCCGGGGCGTTCAAGATCGTCGCCGATTGCATGCTGGGCCGCGGCGAGCAGGCCTGGGAGGCGGTCCAGAAGATCCTGCCGGGCTCGGACACCAACCCGCTCACCCAGAGCGGGTGTGCGCCGTTCGCCATCACCAACAGCGCATCGGTCAACCCCACCAGCTACGGGCAGATGGCCACGATCTGGCGAACCGGGACAAGCGCGTGGATCGCCGTGGCCGTATTGGAGTGGATCCTCGGCGTGCGGCGGGATTACGACGGTCTGCTGATCGACCCGTGCTTACCGTCCCACATGAGCAGAGCCCGCGTGCGGCGGCGATTCCGCGGTGCCGTCTACGACATCCGGATCGACAACACCGCCGGGCGCAACCGCGGCGTGACGCGGACCACGGTGGACGGAAAGAAGATCCCCGGCTGCCACCTGCCCGTCTTCGCCGACGGGCAGGTCCACAACGTCCGCATCGTCATCTAGCGACCCGCACTGGTCAGTCTTACGGCACAGCGTCCTTGACGCAGGGCTGCTCGGTTACGGAAAGTTTGCACATCAACGCTCCGCCGCCTACCAGGATGCACCCGAAAAGAAGGCTTGGGCCCGGGGTGACCTGCAGATATACCGCGGCGACGGCGGTCGAGACTATCGGCGTGAAGTAGCTGACCACGGCCAGCAGGAGGTGATTTCCACGACGCATGCCCCTTTCCCAAAGCCCGTAGGCAAGGGCGGATTGGGCCACGGAGATGAAGCCCAGCTCCGCAACGGACTTAACCGTCCACGTGGTGGTCTCGGTCTGTCCGATTCTCAGCAGCCACAGAACCCCCGAGGACGCCAGCAGGAACAGAGGTACGGCGCCGATCTGGGCACGACCCCAGCGCCGGGCGAGGTTCGAATACAGCGCCCAGGCGACGGCCGCCACGGCCGCCAGACCGAGAGGCACGGCAAGGCCCGCGCCCGCCTCGGAAAGCTCCGAGACGCTGAATACCTCGCCGCCGATAGTCGCCAAGCCTGTCCCACAGACGGCCACGATACAACCCAGCACGATCCACCACCTCGCCCGGTAGTGGAGAATGGGAATGGACAGGACAACCGTCAGCGCCGGCCAGAGGTAGTTCACCAACCCGACCACCAGCACCGTCGACCGATTCGGCGCCCACCCGACAGCGGTGTATATGCAAACTACATAGAGGACGAAAATGCCCCCGCACCCGAGAAGATATTTCAGCGGCAGAGCCACCATTCGCGCGGGCCGGACGCCTTGCATCCACGCCACTGTCAACCCCACCAGCCCCCCGGCGCTCGTCGCCAAGACAGCCCCGGTGACCGTGCCCAGCGATTCGGCCATTCCCCGCGAGACGGCCATCGTTGTGGACCAGATCAGCAACGCAACCAATCCACCCCCCGTGGAAACCCGATCGCTGCTGCGCGTCGGTTGGGCAGTCATGTTTATGTCGCCAATCGCCTCTTGCGGATGATCGGGCCTTTGGACTACGCCGCCTCTGCGCCGTCCTGGGCGCGGAGAACCGCCATCATCGCAGCGAGATTCTCCCCAGGGACATCCGGCGGGACGCTGTGCGACGGCGAGAACACGTACCCGCCGTCGCGGCCCAGCTCGATAAGCCGCTGCGTCGCCTGGCGGACATCCTCTACAGTCCCGAACGGAAGTGTCTTCTGGATGCTCATCCCGCCGTGGAACGCCAACCGGCCGTGGTATCGCTTCTTCAGGGCGAAGACGTCCATCACCTCCGGCTGGAACGGGTTGAACAGGTTCAGACCGATCTCGATCAGGTCGTCGAACAGTTCGGAAACGGCCCCGCAGGAATGCAGGCAGACGTACTTACCGGCCTGGCGGACGGGCGCAAAGAGCTTCGCCAGGCGCGGCTTGATGAAGTGTCGCCAGTGCTCGGGCCCCATTATCAATCCCGTCTGCATCCCGTAATCGTCGCCGAAATAGACCGCGTCGACACCGCAGGCGATAGCGCGATGGACCTGCGCCAGGTCGTGGGCGACGATGGCGTCGAGCAACTGCTCGACGAACTGGGGCCGCTCGATCATGTCCATCAGCAGCGCGGGCATCCCGCGCATGGACCACGCCCGCTCGTACAGCGCGAAGCCGAGCTTGTATCTGCTGAAAAGCTCGCCGTGCGCCGCGACGGCCTCGGCGGTCCCGGCGTACCACGAATCGTCGCCAGAGTCAGGCCAGTCGTACCGGGCCAGATCCTCCGGCTCCCTCAGCGGCCAGTCGACCGGCGTCCCGATGTCCTTATCCACTGTCCGGTCCCACGTGACACCGTAGATGTCACGGACGTGGTTTTCATCGATTTGCTCGAACAGCTTTACCCGCGGTCCGCAATCCAGGAAATGCGTCCCGACAAAGTCTGTCAAATCGTCGACCTTCAGATATGCCCGGCA
>DAOVQV010000051.1 GCA_030628445.1 Phycisphaerae bacterium
GACCTTAACGCCGAAGTTGCGCGAGGGTCAGACCGAGCTGAGCCTGCGATACGCAACGCTTGTGCTCCCGGACGTCGAGGCCGCACGGGTAAGTTCCCGGCCTGCCGAGCTATCCGCACAGGGCGATCTGGATTCGGCCCAGCGCGGGCAATACCAGCTAATCGCCAGCAGGGACATGTTCCGCCCGTACGTGCAAAAGAAGGTCCCCAAGAGACCGGCCCGCCCGAGACAGACCGGGCCCGACAAGCCACAACCGCCCAAGCCGCCACCCCTGTCGAGGTTCAAGATCATCGGCCTGCCCAGTTGGGGCGACGTCCAGGACGTACGCGTCGCCGATACCGACAGCGGCGAGATGACACTCTACGCCGTCGGCGATTCCCTCGCCGGGGGGAAGATAGTGATGGTGGACTACCGGCCGGTCCCGATGTTCGACGATCCCGAGATCGTCTCGGGCAGCAGGGCCATTATACAGATAGCAGATGAATACTGGGCAGTGGAGCTGGGACGCAAGCTGTCCGAGAAGCGAAAACTCACCGGCGAGGAACTACCGTCCCAACTACAACGGAGGATCAACGAGACGCCGCGGATAAACGCAGCGGCGCCACCGGAGAAAAAAGGAGATTGAGACGCCCCACCGGGCAAGACGCACCCGCCCGGCCGGGCAGAGGAGATTACGAAGATGTCTATGAAGGAATTGATTACGGCAGCGACAGTGGCGTGTTTGGTCGTCCCATTGACCGCCGCGGCGCCGAGGGGACAGGCCCGGACACCAAAGCCCCCCGCGACACGCCCGGTTGCGACAAGACCTGCCGCTTCGCAACCGCAGGAGTCTGCGACGGTTGACAAGGGCATCCGTTTTCAGTTCGACGGCGAATCATTCCCAGCCGTCGTCGGCCGATTCGCCCGAATGGTCAACAAACCGCTCATCGGCGAGATGGACATCGACGGGACGCTGACGTTTTACGACAGCGAGCCATATACGTACGAAGAGGCGCTGGAGGCGCTGAACCTGATCCTGGCGACGCGGGGTTATGCGCTTATCGACACCGGGCGGTACCTGCGGGTGATACGGCTGGACAAGGTTCCGGAGATGCCGCTGAAGGTCATCACAGACCCGTCCCGCCCAACCGACGCCCGCCCCTCCGAGATCGTCACCGTCATGATCCCGCTGAAAGTCGTCGACGCAAGTGAAGCGCACAAGGCCATCTCGCCTCTGGTCTCCAGTTTCGGGACTTCCACGGCACTGAGGAAGGGCAAGGGCCTGATCATCACGGACAGGCTGGACAATATCCTGCGAATCAGCTCACTGCTGGAGAAGTTGGATACCCAGACCCTCGAGGACAGGGAGCTGAAGTCCTTCACGCTGAAGCATGCATCGGCAGCGTCCGTAGCCAACGTGCTGAAAGGACTCTTCAGCGCCGAAGCTCCCAAAAGAGTCACCACGTCCAAGACCCCCAAGGGCCCCAAGAGCAAACAAGCGAAAGCTCCCCCGGCCCCCTCCGGCCGCGAAGGCAAACTAACCGTCACATACGACCAGCGGACGAATACCGTCTTGCTGGTCGGGACGCCGGCGGTCCTGGCGATGGCTGAGCAGATAATCAGGGCGCTCGACGAGCCCCAGGCCGCCGCCGGCGGGGACATGAGGATATACGAACTGAAAAACGCAAACGCAGAGGACCTCGCCGACGTCATCCGACAGGCACTGCCGCGCAGGACGGGTCCGAAACCCAAAAAGGGTCAGGCCCCAACCTACACGACCGGGACGGTCGTCGCCGATCCGGTCAGCAACCGACTGATAGTGTCGGTCCCGGTGGAGCTGCTGGCGAAGATAGAAAAGCTCATCCTCGAGCTTGACGAAGCGGCCTCCGCCCAAGCGACGACCAAGTTATTCCACCTGGTCTCAGCCGACGCCGAGCAACTGGCGAGAATCCTTCCAAGGGCCGTCTCGAAGGTCGGCGCCCGCGGGAAGATGATCTCAAAACTCAGCGCAAGCGCCGATCCGAGGACGAACACGCTGATGGTCTCCGGTTCGGTCGGGGACATAAAGACAGCCCAGGCGATAATCGCCGAACTGGACGAACCCGCCGACACGGACCGCCAGATCCGCGTCGTAAAGCTCCAGGCCGGGGACGCCGCCGCCATCGCCAGGTCGCTTCAGCGGCTGATGGGCGAGCGGACGAAGACCCGTGGCGGGAGGGGGCAGTTTTCGAAATTCCGCGTCGAGGCCGACGCCGCCAGCAACGCCCTGATAATCTCAGCCGGGACCGAGGACTTCCCCATCATCCAGGATATCCTGGATGAATTGACGGAGGGGGTCTCTTCCTGGGAGCCGACAATCAGGCAGATCCAACTGAGGTACGCCAAGGCGACCGAACTTGAAGCCGTGCTTAAGAGCATATTCGCCCAGGGAAGACGGTCCCGGCGCCGCGGCGCACCCGAACAGACCGTCACCATCGCCGCCTCAAAGCGGAACAACTCCCTGATCGTCCGGGCAAGCCCCGACGAACATCAAAGCATGATGCAACTGGTAGCATCCCTGGACGTCCCCGAGACGGCCCAGATCAAGCCCACCAATATGATCCAACTGGAAACAGCCAACGCCGAAAGGCTGGTCGCGATCCTCAAAGCGATGCTCCCTCCCACGCCCCGCGGTAAGGAACCGGATGTCTTCATCCAAGCCGAGCCGCTGACCAACACCATCCTGCTCCGCGCGCCCGAGACGCAGCGTCAGATGCTGGAGCAGATGATCGCCACGCTGGACAAGGCCACGCAGAACAAGGCCCGCGAGACGCGAATACTGAAGCTCAAAAACGTATCCGCGGGAAAGTTGGCCCAGACGATTCACCAGCTTTACGCCGGCGGGGCCAGTCGCGGGTCGGGCAGAAGGGCCCGGACCGGCCCGGGCGCTGCGGACCAGGTGACCATAAGCGCCGCACCGGGTGATAAGACCCTCGTGGTCGATGCGCCCCGGGACAAGATAGAGCAAATCACCCAGCTAGTCGCCGCCCTGGACAGCGAAGGTATCAGCGAGCAGATGGAACTGAGGACCTACGACGTGGGCAGCTCCGACGCCGCCCAGCTGGCCAGATCGTTAAGCAGGCTCTTCGCCCAGCGCAGGGGCGACGCTAAACTCGCCCCGCGATTTGAAACCGACGGAGCATCAAACCAACTGATCGTAGCGGCACCGGCCGACAGATTCGACGAGATCGAAAACGTGCTGAAATCCCTCAAGGGGGCAACCGAGCCGGTCTGCCTGACCAAGACCTTCTACCTCAAAGCCGCCAGTGCCAGTGAGGTCGCACCGGCACTGGAGGAAATGCTGCGAGACAGGGCGGCTCGTGGCGGGGGGCGGCGCGGGATGCCCGCCCGGGCCGCCGGAACCGAGATCCGCATCGCTGCGGTCCGGTTTGCAAACGCCGTCCTTATCAAGGCCCCGCCGGAGGTCATGGAACAGGCCGCCAAGCTGGTTCAAGACCTTGACACCCAGGCCGGCGGCGCACAGCCCGTCGTCAAGACATACCCGCTGACACACGCCGAAGTCTCAACAGCCGTCGACACGCTGCGACAGCTTTTCGCCTCGCCCGCCCAGGGAAGGCGAGGGCGAAGATCCCCCGCCGCCGAGGGCCCCATCGTCATCACCGGCGACGAGGCCGGGAAGGTAATCCTCGTCTCAGCCCCGCCGGACAAGCACGAACTGATCGCCAAGACCATCGAGCAGATCGACACTCCCGAAAGCTCACAAGACAGCATCGTAAGGGTATACAAGATCACGCACGGCGAGGCGCGAACGATGTCGTCGGCACTTGCGCAAACCCTCAGCACCACTTCGACCGGGCGGAGCGGACGAGGCGGCGCCGTCGCCGCAGGCACCCTGCGAATCAGCGCCGATTCGGGCAGCAACAGCATTGTCGTCCGCGCCTCCGAAACCCAGCACGAAGAAATTGCAAAACTGATCGAGGAAATGGACACGCCGCCTGCGGGAAAGATGCCCGTGAGGACCGTCAAACTCAACAACGCCAACGCGGACAGGCTCGCACAGACGCTGAAGCGCATGTTCGCCACCCCGTCGGCGAGGCGCGGGCGGCGGGGACCGCAAGCACCGTCGGTCGCCATAGAAGCGGATGCATCATCCGGCGTGCTGATGGTCCGGGCCGACGACGAGACGTTCGAAAAGATCATCCAGATCGTCCAATCCTTGGACCAGAGCACTCTGGCAGCCGAGCAGACGCTCATTCAACTGGAGCATGCACGCGCGTCGGCGATCGCGCCGGTGCTGGCGCGGGCCTTTGCGCCCAAGCGAGGGCAGCGATTAAGCGGCGACGAGCTCGTCACGGTCGTACCCGAGCCGAATACCAACGCCCTTATCGTCTCGGCGAACGAGAAGAACCTGCTGAAGCTACAGTCGCTGCTCGCCAAGCTGGACACGCCCGAGGCCGGCGGGACGAAGACCGAGCTGCTCTTGCTGGCGAACTCCAAGGCGACCGACCTCGCCGGTGTGCTGAGCAAGCTCGTCGGGACGCAGCGGACCCGGCGGCGCCGAGGCGCCGAGACCCAAGAGCCGGTATTGGTCTCAGCCGACGACGGCTCCAACGCGCTGATCATCTCAGGCCCGCCCGACGATGTCGCCGACCTTATGAAGACGGCGCTTCAGTTGGACCAGGCGACCACCTCCAAATCGTCCCAGGTGTACGTCATCCAGTTGGAGAACGGCCGGGCCGCCGATGTCGCCGAGACAGTCCGGAACATCTACAACCAGCAGGTCGCACACGCACGGGCAAACCGCACGAGCATCGAGCCGCTGGCCGTGTCCGCCGACGATCGCGCCAACGCCATCATTCTGGCGGCGTCCCAGCAGATGTACGAGCAGGTCTCGCAGTGGATCGAACAGGTCGAGAAGATGAAGCCCACGCGCGGCGCCCCTCGCGTCATCAAGCTCCAGTACGCCGACCCGGCCGAGGTCGAGCGCGCCATCCAGCAGCTTTACAGCTCCGGCGGGGGCGGGGGCGGGGGGAGCAACGGGAGGACACGTCGGACCCTATCGCGGCGAAGCAGCGCCGGCGCGTCGGAATCCGACAGCAGAATCAATACCACCATCCTGCCCCAGCAGCGGGCGATTCTTATTGACGCCACCGATGATGAGTACGAGCAGATCCTCAAGCTCGTCCAGACGCTTGAACAGGCCGCCAAGGAGGCCGTCAAACAGGTCAGGATCTTCACGCTGAAACACGCCTCGAACACCCGCGTCGCCGCAGCCCTGAACAACATGTACAGGGCGATGCGCACCGAAGATCCGCGCGATCAGCCCTCGATAATAGCCCTTCAAAAGACAAACGCGGTCGTCGTGGCCGCCGCCCCCGAGAAGATGGAACAAGTCGCCGCCCTCATCGAGCAGCTGGACAAGGAGGAAGTGGCCCCGCAGTTGGATTTCCGCATCTATCCTCTAGCCCACGCAACGCCTTCGAAGGTCCTGCCCATCCTGCAGAAGATGCTCAAGCGCGTGCAGGAATTCCGCCCGGACCAGATTGTCGATGTCCAGGCCGACGACAGGACGCGCGCAATCATCGTCACCGCGCGGGCAGATGTGTTCGACCCGATAGACAAGATCATAAAGACGCTGGATGAAGCCCCCGCCCATGCGGCCACCGAGGTGCTTATCGTACCGCTCAAACGCGCCGACGCCGAACAGCTTGCCAAGGTCCTCAACGAAATGCTGCGGCCCTCCCCGACCGGACAGGTCACAAAGGAGGCGCTGGCCCTGCAGGAGCAAATCCGCCGATTGCGCGTCCACAGCACGCTTACCGATCAGGTCCCGGAGCTGGACCTGACCAAGCCTATCAAGATCAGCGCCGATCCGGCCCGGCCGCAGGGATCCAACTCGATCATACTCTCATCGACGAGCGAGAACCTGAAGGGACTCCGCGCGATCGTCGAGATCATGGACACCGTCCCGATCGCCGCCGGCGTCAAGGTGCGATTAGTGCCCCTGAACAACGCCGACGCCGAATCGGTCATGAAGATCCTGCGAGAGATATTCGCACAGGGTACGGGTCTGGCCGGTAAGCCCGGGACGAGCGTCGCCGGGAAGGCCGAGCCGACGAACACAGCAGGTAAGGCCCTGGTGAACCCGCCGAACATCTCGGCGGATACGAGGACCAACACGCTGATTATCAGCGGGCAGGAGGATTCGATCGCCCTGGCCGAGGCCGTCGCCCGCGATCTGGACCGCAACCAGGGGAAGATTTCGACGGACGTGCGGCTGTTCAAGCTCAAGGACGCCGACGCGGTCCGCCTGGTTCCGATCCTCAAGGCCGTCTTTTCTGAGGGGCCCGTCGAGCCGGGTTCAGAAGGGCTGCGCACCCACGTGACTCGCCTGCGCACGATCCTGGACGGTGAGGCCGTCCACACGACTAAAATGCCAAAGGCCCGAACCGCCCTTACCATCCAGGCCGATCCGTACACGAATATCATCATCGTCGCAGCCCGTTCCGACGTCATCCCACTGATCGCCGACGTGATCAAGACGATGGACATCCCCGGGGCCGGGTCGCTGAACACGGTGAGAATCTTCCCGCTGATCCACGCCGACGCGACGCGAATCACCCAGGTTGTCGCCTCGCTGTACACCGGGGCGAACGCCAAATACGTCCGCGACGAGGACAAACCCACCATCGCCGTCGACACACGAACCAACGCGCTGGTGATCTCGGCGAGCGAGAAGACCTTCGCGCTGCTGGATTGTCTTTTGGCGCGGCTGGACACGAAGCTGCCCATAGAGACCCGCGAGATTCGCCTCGTCCCCCTTGCCAACGCCGACGCCGGTTCCCTCGAGCCTGTGTTACAGAAGATCATGGACGCTCGCGTCCAGCGGCAGCAATCGCTGGGGATCGCCGACGCCGAGGCTCTGCGCGTGATAATAGTGGCCGATCCGCGCAGCAACAGTCTAATCGTCGCCGGGTCGCCCGAAAGCTACGACATCGTAAAGTCGCTCGCCGAGCAACTGGACAGCGCCGCCCCGGCGCTGGGCGGGCGGATCCAGATTCTCACGCTGACGCACGGTAACGCCGGAACGATCGGCACGACGCTGAATGACTTGTTCCGGCAGCGGTACCAGTCCGCCAGGGCGGCTGAGGTGCAGCGCCTCCAGCCGATCATCGTGCCCGACCTGCGAACAAACGCCCTGCTTGTCGCCGCCGGACCGGACGACACGCAGATCATCAAGACCTTGCTGATGAAACTGGACAGGGAACTTCTGGACCCGACCGTGCAGTTGGTCGTCATCCCGCTGAAGTTCAACGATGCCGGGATCGTCGCCCAGACCATTCAAACGATATTCGCCGCCAGGCTGCAGAGCATGACGCTGTCCGGCCAGACGCCAGCGCCGCAGGACCGCGTGGACGTGGCGACCGACTCGCTGACGAATTCGCTGATCGTCTCGAGCTCCAAGGAGAACCTCTCGCTCGTCCGCGGTCTGCTTGCGAAGGTTGACATCGAGCCGCCCGACGAGACAGGCATCGTGCGAATGTACTTCCTGAAGAACTGTGACGCCCAGCGCGTCGCGACCATGATAAAGAGCCTGATAACCCAAGGCCTGTACAAACCAGGTGTCGTCGGTGTGCCCGCCTCGCCGCGGATCGCCGGGCGGGAAAATGTAGCCATTGAGGTGGACGTGCGGACGAATGTGCTGATCGTCTCAGCCAGCCGGGAGAACTTCGCGGTCATCGAGGAGGTCATTCGCCGGATCGACAGCAGCGCGGACTTCGGCGCCCTGGGCGACATCCGCCTGTACCGCCTCAAACACGCCGACGCGACAAAGATCGCCCCCACGCTTCAGCAGTTCTTCACCGCGAAGCTGGCGGCGGAAAAGGCCACCGGCGCATCCGGCCGGTCGCTTCCGGTCAGCATCATCGCCGATGCGCGGTCCAACACGCTTCTGGTCGCCGGGAGCCCGGAGAGCTTCGCAGCCGTCGAACAGATGATCGAAAGGCTCGACAAGGCCGATGCGACACGAATCACCGAGATCAGGGTCTTCGAACTGAACCAGGCGGACGCAAGCGAGCTGGCCAAGATCCTGACCGACGTTCTGACCGCAACACCGGCATCGACCGCCGAGGAAGACCCCAACCGCCAGACCATGCTCCAGTTTGTCACGCGCGACGAAACCGGATCCGTCGTCATCA
>DAOVQV010000151.1 GCA_030628445.1 Phycisphaerae bacterium
CCGGCCCAGCGCTTCGGTGTCCTCGAACCGATCGTTCGGGTCCTTCCGGAGCATCCGCGCGACGACGTCGGCGACGCCCCAGGGCACGTCCGGGACAACTTCGCCAAGAGGCGGGGCGACCGCCTCCGGATCACTGTGCCATTTCATCCATCGCATCGGCTCGGTGTGCTTGTCGCGGACCACATCGGCGAAGATCTCGTTGAACTTGTCCCTCCCGGTGAGCATCTCATATGCGATCATGCCCAGCGAGTAGATATCCGCGCGGCCGTCGAGTCGCGCCCCCGCGAATATCTCGGGAGCCATGTACTTGGTCGTGCCCAGCAGCATAGACGTCTGGCCGGATGCGGTCCCGGCGACGCCGAAATCGGTAATCTTCGGACGCAGCGACTCGGTGATGATAATGTTGCTGGGCTTGATGTCGCGGTGGATGATCCCGGCCTCGTGCACGGCGTTAAGCGCCGCCGCCAGGCGCCACAGGATTTGCAGCACCATCTTCGGGTCCGCCGCGGCGCCCGATTCGTCAAGTATCGCCTCGATGGTGCGGCCTTCGATAAACTCGGTGACGATGAAAAGACCTCGCTCGTCTTCCAAGAGTTCGTGGATAGTGACGATGGCCGGCTCCTGCTCGCCGAGCCTTCCCAGGATCTGGGCCTCCTTGCGGAAACGCTCGACGAACTTGGGCGATTCGACCAGTGCGGAGGAAATCTGCTTGACGGCGACGTAGCGGTCCAGCAGCGAATCGTAGGCCTTGTAGACGATCGCCTGCCCGCCTATTGCGATCCGCCGGCGGACCTCGTACTTACCGATCTTACTACCGAGGGGTAATCCCACGCCGCCGGGGCCGGGTTGATCATCTTTAACCATCTATAAGCCGTCCTGTCTGCTTCAGCGCCGCCGGTTCCGACGGCCCGGAAGCTTCAAGATCATTGAAAGCTAATCTGTTCAATATACTCACGGACGCCCTGGTTTGTCAGCGTACTGCCCGCGTGGATATCAAGCCCGTATTCCCCGTCCAAAGAACCGGCGTACGCCACGCCGTTCGCCCTGTCCAGTATCTTGGCGAAAAGCGAGCTGGCGAACGGGACGGGCATGTAATACGTATGCCGCACGTCGACCCTGAGGTTTTCGTGCTGATCGTAAACGGCCCCGTTAGTCGGCGGCCCAAGCGTGACCGTCGTGTACTGCGAATCGGAGGCGTAGCTGAGCTTCCCCGATAGCACCCGTGTATTTGTCGCCCAGGCGGGGGTGGTTCGCCCGTAGGCTGCGAAGAACTCATCAAGCCCGTCGGTCAGTATCCCGGCGTCGGCGGACGACGGGTAATAGCTGCTCCCGCAGGCGATGGGCATCAGGGCCCAGACGGCAGATTGGCGGATGCGCTCCCATTTCGGTCCGCCCTCGCCGCTTGTCTCGTTGGGCGGCTCGGTGAGGAACTCGGCCGGGACGGTCACAATGGCGGTCCTGGCCGCACAATACGCCGCATAGTGCACGCAGACGTTGGCGCCCAGAAGCAGCGACGACTGAGCCATCACCAACACCAACATCAGCGCGATAGGCAGGACCAATGCGAACTCGAGCATGGCGACGCCTTCTTGAGACCCTCGCCTGCGGCGCAAAGCTGCAACGGGGCGCAATAGCATCGCCCCGATGACGCCCAGGCCCAACGCGCAGCCAATCGCCAAGGCGAAACACTTGACCGATAGTGCGCTGAGAAGCGCCTCGGTCAGATAGGACCGCCCGGGACCGCCCCACGCAGCCGCTGAGCCGCCAAGGGCCGCGATGAGACCCGCCGCTACAACTGCGGCGCCCGTCGCGACCGCCATGCCGCACAAGGCGCGACTCTTGTCCACCCGTCCTGTCCCAACAGAACGCATAAGCTCATATCCCCAACAGAAGTTTCGGCGTGCCAACCCCGCGAACGACCGCTTCAATAAGCGCCGCGCCCGAGCCGACACACAACGCCAGGCCGAACGGGACAGTGGGGCTGTCGGCGGTCTCGACCTTCCCGGTCCGCCCCGGCGTAAGGGACAGATACAAATATCGCCAGAGCCGCCCCACGGTTCGCCTGAAGACCTTTCGCCTTATCATCACCGCAATCGCCATCAAACCCGCCACCGCAAAACCGTAAAACATCGCCGCCAGGGCAAATCTCCAACCGCCCAGTGCTCCGATCGCCCCCATCAGCTTGGCGTCGCCGCCACCGATCCATCCAGCCGACCAGGCAAGAAGCAGCGGGACGAAACCAACCGCCAGCCCGACTAGCGACCCGACCAGGCCGATCGCCGCCTCCGTGCCCCAAATCCGCCCCGCTATGGTGTGCCCCACAAGACCGATCAGGATCGCGGGGTAGGTTATGAAGTTGTAAACCCGGCCGCTGCGGATGTCGGTCACGGCCGAGATAACAAGCACCACGGCCAGCACAACATAGGCCCACGCAACAGTTAGCGGCGGTGTAGTCACTACCTTGGCGGATCCTTCAAGTTCGGGTTCAGCGTGTTAGGGTCCTGGGCGACTATTACAGGTCGCGCTCGACGTCAGTTTCCCTGACGTCCTCCCAAATCTCCTTGACCCAATCGATGATCTCGTCCCTGAACCACAGGAGGATTCCCACCATCGGCAGCGCGACCACTGCGACGATCAGGATGTACTCCAACATCTCCGCGCCCGACTCGTCACGGTGCAGCCTCACAAGCTTGCGGGGTATCCAGCTCATCTTTTCTTTCAACATATCCATCTCGCCTTATTCGCCTGTTAAGGTGTCGTTCGAATTTTCTTATGTTCACCCGCGCGCATCACGGAAACGGCAGCGATTCGAGAAACGCCACCATCCGGTAGTGCGCCGCCAGGATCGACAGCAGCATCGCAAAGACGTAAATCATCGGCAGGCCGAACGCCGCCAGAACCAGCGTCCATTCAATGGCCGTCTGGCCCGCCTGGTCGCGGGAGAATCCTGCGCATCTTGTAAGGGTCCTGCCCATTTGATTCTTTAGTTACCCATCGGCCTCAAACAGAGGTTTCGTTGATTCCATAGCTTCTCTCAGCAGGCGCACTTTCGGCTCCGCCGCGAAGATCGACTTTGTCTTGGTCCAGGTGAGCTTTCCGGTACCGGCCTTTGCGCGGGGTCCGGATTGCAGCTTGTACGTGAACATCTCATGGAGATGATACCGCCCGTCGTCGCCCAGCGGGAGCACTTCGGCGATCTGCGTCACCCCGCGGCGCCCGTCGGGAAAGCGGGTCATCAGAACGATAACGTCGATCGCCGAGGCGATCTGCGCCCGCAAGGCGTGGAGGGGAAGTTCGATTTGGCTCATCATCGCCAGCGTCTCCAGTCGGTTCAGCCCGTCCATCGCCATCGTGGCGTGCAGCGTGGTCATGCTTCCGGCATGCCCGGACGTCATCGCCTGGATAACGTCCAGTGCCTCGCCGCCGCGCACCTCGCCGATGATGATCCGGTCGGGCCGCAGGCGAAGCGCCGAGCGGAACAGGTCGCGAATGGTAACCTCGCCGCGGCCCCAGCGATCCGGATGGCGGGCCTCCAGCGAGATCAAGTGATCCTGCTGGAGCTTCAGCTCGGCGGAGTCTTCTATCACCACGATCCGCTGATTATGGGGCAGGAAGCCGCTCAATACGTTCAGCAGGGATGTCTTCCCGCTGCTGGTCCCCCCGGCGACGAGGATGTTCTTCTCGCCCATCACGCAGATGCGCAGGTATTCCATCGCCTCGCGCGTCCATGTCCCAAGCTCGATCAGGTGGTCCGCCTCGAACATGACCTTGGCGAACTTGCGTATCGTCACGCAGATCCCGGTCCTGCAAAGCGGGGGTAGAATCACGTGGACCCTGGATCCGTCGGGGAGGCGGGAATCGACCAGGGGCATCTCGGGGCTGATCCGCTTACCCGTGTACTGAAGGACATTGTTGACGGCCGACATCAAGGCCTCGTCGTCCTCGAACCTCGCGTCGGTCTTAATCAATTGGCCCTCGCGCTCCACGAAGATCTCGCTGGGCGAGTTGATCATGATCTCCGAAACGGCGGGGTCGTGCATGTAGGGGAGGATCGGCTCGAGGAAATGCTCTACGGTGGCTTCAAATATATTGGTCTTGGCCATAGCTTCCTTGCCTCACCTTTACCGCCCAGCACCAGGTCTGTCCGAGCCCGCTGCAAGCGGCCGAACCGGACGGGCGGGCCTGCGGGCTTTCGACCCCGCGCCGCACCGCACCGTCCACATCTTTCAGTATTAGTATAAATCGTTTTAGAATTACCCACAAGGCGTAACCCGCCCGGGTTCGCTGCGTTCGCAGCGGTCTTGCCCGGCGGTACGTACCTCCGTACAATCGGGCCCGCATAAAGATCAAGAACTTACCATGGAGAGGTGCCGGAGCGGCTGATCGGGCCGGTCTCGAAAACCGGTGTGCCTTCGGGCACCGTGGGTTCGAATCCCACCCTCTCCGTTAGACCGGATTACCGGAAGACCGGAATACCGTGAGACCGTAGTACTCACCTACGATTCGATCCTGAATAACCGCTCGGCGTTGCGGTGGTAGATGTTCTCGGCCGCCTCGGCGGGCA
>DAOVQV010000238.1 GCA_030628445.1 Phycisphaerae bacterium
AGTCGGCGCCCGGGAAGGGACACGTCGAGCGTCTGGGTCGCGCGTCGCTTCGTGGGGGCCGCACCCAGCTTATCGGAGGCGTCCTTGTAGGCCGCTTCGAGGGATGTTTTTAAGTCGTTTGCTGCCTTACCGGCCTGCGGTTTGTCCTTGGGGGGCACTTCCTTGAGCCGCTGCATCGCCGCCTTCACTGCGCCCTTGGACCCAAGGTAGCGGATCCGCCATCCCTCCAGCGCCTCGGGCGTATCGGCGCCTCGAAGCTCCTTGAGTGCTTCGCACTTCAGATCGGTGAGTTCTTCCATCAGCGACATGTGCAGTCCCGATCCGTGAACGTCCGGAAAACTTCGGGAAAGTGATCCCGGGGTGCTCAGGCGGCCTTGTCGCCCTTCCCGATAGCCTTTTGGACGATCGCATCGAACGCCCCCGGATCGGCGACGGCGATCTCGGAGAGCATCTTGCGGTTCAGCTCGATGTCCGCTTCTCGCAGCGCGTAGATGAATTGGGAGTAGCGAATTCCGCGTTGTCGTGTGGCGGCGGTGATCCGGGTTATCCACAGGCGGCGGAGATTGCGCCTCTTGAGCCGCCGGTCGCGAGTGGCGTTAACACCGGCCCGGTACACGCTCTGCAGCGCCAGCCTGTATCTGCGGGAGGCGGCGCCGTAGTATCCGCGGGCGGCCTTGAGAATTCTCTTGTGCTTGCGGCGGCGAGCGGGGCCCTTGCGAACGCGTGGCATGTGAACTTGCTCCTTCGGTCTGGTCCGGTGGACTCCCGGCGGGCTGCGATCGCGCCTTATGCCCGCCAAGGAAGTTCCGCGCCGCCGGAAGAACATCGATCAGCTCCACAGCGGCCGCCCCAAGGGGCTCCCACCTGGGACAATAATACGTTCAACAAAACTTGCACAACAACGCTTAAAGCTCAAAGCTAAAAACTGAAAGACAACCAACCAAGCACGTAGGATTCTTTCTTTCAGCTTTCAGTTTTTCTTCTGCTATATCCCAAGCATCTTCTTCGCTTGCTTTGCGAATCCGGGCGAAAGGGGAATCTCCTTTCGGAATCGGCGGATTCGGCTTGGCGATTTCCTGGACTTCAAGTGTCCGGCGCCGGGTCGGCGGCGCAGCAGCTTTCCGCGCGCGGTGACCTTGATTCGTTTGGCGAGGGACTTGTTCGTTTTCATTTTGGGCATCTGCTGTCTGGCCTCGTCCATGCGCCGAAGTGGCACAGAATTCAACCATTCTAGCAGCGGTCCGGCCCGTGTAAAGGCCCGAGAGTCGAAAAATACCCCTCGTGCGGATAAATCCGTCCCCGCTGCAACCATATTCCCCCAAGGTAGGCCTGTGGACCTACGCGGGGGTGCTCTTGTGCGCCCCGGTCGGCGAGAGCATCATGGTGATGCGGCGGCCTTCCCGCCGGCAGTCGCGCTCGACCTTGCTGATGTCGGCGAGGGTCTCCTTGATCCTGGCGAACACCTGCACGCCCACCTCCACGTGCGCCAGCTCGCGCGAGCGGAATCGCAGGGAGAACTGCACGCGGTCGCCCCGCTCGAGGAACTCGCGTGCGCGGTCGACCTTGATCATCAGGTCGTGCTCGCCGATCTTGGGGGTCCTGATACGAATTTCCTTCAGTTCCGTCTCGTGGTGCTGCGCCTTGGATTTCTGTTCCTTCTTGCGTTGGGCGTATTTCCATTTCCCGTAGTTGATGATCCGGCAGACCGGCGGCTTGGCTTGCGGCGCCACTTCCACCAGGTCCATCCCCGCATCTCGCGCCCGCTGCAATGCTTCCTTCAGCTCCACGATCCCGATCTGCTCGTCGTTTTCGTCGATCAGGCGGATCGGGGAGACGCGAATCAGTTGGTTGTGGCGAAGCTCCTTTGTGATGGCGGTGTCTCCTATCCAGAGCAATTTAAGATTTTCTGTCCCGTCCTGGCCGCCTGCGGCTTCGGCTGACTTCGTCAGGCTGCATCGACCCCGACGGGGCCTGCTTCGCCTTCCTTGTCAGCCTTGTCCTCGCCGGGCCATCACCGGAACATTAAACCTTAAAGTGCTCTAACAAGTCTTAACGGGTTCACCGGACACTGCCCGCACAGGCCGGTTCCCGGCGGTTTTGCGTCTGCTATTCGCTGATGACCTCAAGAGCCGTCCGGCGGCCCTTGGAGGCGATTTCTTCTTTCAGTGCGGCGACGAACCGATTCACCGCCATCTGACCGCGGTCGCCTTGGGTTCGGTGGCGGACGGCGACGGTATCGGCCTCGACCTCGCGGGCGCCGACGACGGCCATGTAGGGTATCTTCTGGAGCGTGCCCTTGCGTATCTTCGCCCCGATCTTCTCAGCCGAGCCGTCCAGCTCGACCCGTATCCCCGCCTCCCGGACTCGCTGGGTGACTGACTCGGCGTGGGCGGCGAACTTATCGCTTACCGGCAGGACCGTCACCTGAACCGGCGCCAGCCACAGCGGAAACGCGCCTGCGTAATGCTCGATCAGGATCCCGATAAACCGCTCCAGCGACCCGAACGGCGCCCTGTGGATCATGACCGGGCGGTGGGGGCGGTTATCTCGACCGGCGTATTGAAGCTCGAAGCGTTCGGGTATGTTGTAGTCGACCTGTATGGTCCCAAGCTGCCATTCCCGCCCGATGCAGTCTGTTACGATGTAATCGATCTTCGGGCCGTAGAAGCACGCCTCGCCGGGCTCCTCGACGTAATCCATGTTCAGCTTGCGGACGGCGGAGCGGATGTTGGCCTCGGCGAGGTTCCATCCCGCCATGTTCCCGACGTATTTGCCGGACTGCGAGTCGCGAAGCCCGATCCGCACGCGGTAAGTCTGAAGGCCCAAGGTAGACAGGACCAGCTCGGTGACCTCGACGCAGGATTCGATCTCGGTTTCAAGCTGCTCGGGCGTGCAGAAGATGTGGGCGTCGTCCTGGGTGAATCCGCGGCAGCGGATCATCCCGTTCAGCTCCCCGGACTGCTCCATGCGGTAGACGGTGCCGAACTCGGCGAGTCTGAGCGGTAAGTCGCGGTAGCTGCGCTGCTCGAATTTGTAGATCTGCACGTGGTGAGGGCAGTTCATGGGCTTCAGCAGATACCCGTCCTGCTCGTCCATCATGATGGGCGGGAACTGCGCATCCTTGTAGTAGGGGTAGTGCCCGCTTGTTCGGTACAGATCGAGCCTCCCTATGTGCGGTGTGCAGACCATCTTGAACCCTCGCCGGATCAGCTCATCCTGGAGCCACCCTTGCAGCTGGGTGCGGATGATGGTTCCGTTGGGTGTCCATATCGGGAGGCCCGGACCGACGCGTTCGCTCAGAAGAAACAGCCCCAA
>DAOVQV010000147.1 GCA_030628445.1 Phycisphaerae bacterium
TAGTAAGTGATTCAGCAAGAGACAAGGCTGGATGTAGCAGACAACAGCGGCGCCCGCCGGGTCGGGTGCATACGGGTCCTGGGCGGCTCGACGCGGCGGGGCGGGCATACCCGCCGGACCGCTTCGCTGGGTGATGTTATTGTCTGCTCCGTCAAGCGAGCCATGCCCGGCGCCGAGGTCAAGCAAGGCGAGATCGTCCGCTGCGTGGTGGTCCGGACCGCCTTTCCGGTGCGCCGAACTGACGGGAGCTACATCAGGTTCGACCGAAACGCGGTGGTGATAATAGACAAAGACGGTAACCCGCGCGGGACGCGCATCTTCGGAGCCGTCGCCCGCGAGCTGCGGGAAAAGAACTATATGAAAATCGTTTCGTTGGCGTCGGAGGTGGTCTGAAGCAATGCCCAGGTCCGTGATAAAAGGCGATATGGTCGTCGTAATCGCAGGCGACGACAAGGGCCGGGTCGGCGAGGTCTTGCGCGTCGATTCCAAGCTCGACAAGGTCCTTGTCCAGGGCGTCAACCGCGTCTATAAGCACCTGAGGCCCTCGCGGCAACATCCGCAGGGCGGACGGATACAAAAGGAGATGCCAATCCACATCTCCAACGTCTTACCGGTGGACCCCAAGACCAACCAGCCCACGCGCGTGGGTTTTAGGATAAACGCAGACGGCTCCAAGGAGCGAGTCGCCGGGAAGTCCGGCGAGTCTTTGGGAACCGTCAGGAAGAGCAGGTAGATTCTCGGATGACTGTGCGAGTCTTGGACAGATACAGAGACGAGGCCGTCCCGGCGCTGAAGCGGCGGTTCCGGTACAAGAACGTCCACGCCATCCCGAAGCTGATGAAGATCGTCATCTCCATGGGCATCGGTGACGCCCAGCAGGACCAGGCCAAGCTGGACGCAGCCTCGGCGCAGCTGGGACAGATTTCCGGGCAAAGGCCCGTCGTCACGCTTGCCAAGAAGTCCGTCAGCAACTTCAAGATACGCGAGGGGAATAAGGTCGGCCTGAAGGTGACGCTTCGGGGGGCCAGAATGTATGAGTTCTTCGACCGGCTGATATCCCTGGCGATCCCCCGGGCCAGGGACTTTCGGGGCTTGAGCCCTTCGAGCTTCGACGGGCGGGGTAACTACAACATGGGCCTGGTCGAGCAGACCGTCTTTCCTGAGGTCGACTCGGCCACCGTGACGTTTACGCAGGGAATGAATATCGTCTTCGAGACCTCCGCCAGGACGGACGAGGAGGCGCGTGAGCTTTTGAGCGTGTTGGGAATGCCCTTTAGGAGCAACTGATACGAGGTCGTCGAGCATATGGCAACTAAAGCCCAAATAGCCAAGGCCAAGAGGCCCCCGAAGTATTCGACCAGGCTGGTCCGCCGCTGTCAGCTTTGCGGTCGCCCGCGAAGCGTATACCAGAAGTTCAAGATCTGCCGAATCTGCCTGCGGACCTTAGCGTCTGAAGGGAAGATACCGGGAATGAAAAAGGCGAGTTGGTAGAGTTGAGGAAACAAACCCGATGAGCTTGTCCGATCCAATTTCCGACATGTTGACTCGCATCCGCAACGCCGCGGCCGCCAGGGGTGAAACCGTTAACGTCAGGGCCTCCAAGATCTGCGAGGGCGTCTGTCGCGTGCTTGTCGAGGAAGGGTACGTCCGGGACTACAAGCGCGTTGAAGACGGCAAGGGCGGGATGCTGAGAGTCTACTTAAAGTACGGGCCTCAAGACGAGGACGTCATCACCGAGATCAAACGAGTCTCCCGCCCGGGCAGGAGAGTCTACAGCGCCGCCGCGGAGGTACCCCGGCCTCTGGGAGGGATGGGAATATCGATTGTCTCGACCTCCAGCGGGATACTGTCCGACAGGCAGTGCCGCCAGAAGAACGTCGGCGGAGAGGTGCTCTGTACGGTTTGTTAACGGAAGATACAAGCGTATGTCGCGCATAGGGAAAAAACCGATTTCGATCCCCCAAGACGTTAAGGTGACACTTAACGGGCGGGCGGTCTGTGTGGAAGGGCCCAAAGGGAAGCTCACGTGGGCGCCCCGTCCGGAGGTATCCGTCACCATCGACCAGGACGCCAAGCGTATAACCGTCGCCGTGCAAAACGATGACCGACTGTGCAGGAGCCTGCACGGGCTTTCGCGAAGCCTTATCGCCAACATGGTTGAAGGGTGCTTGAGAGGTTTTTCCAAGAGCCTCGAGATCTACGGTGTCGGTTACGGTGTGCAGCTTCAGGGTAAGAAGTTGACGGTCAGTTGCGGGATGAGCCATCCGGCCGTCTTCGACCTCCCGGACGGAATTGCGGTGGACGTCACCGTCCCGCAGGCCCGCGGCGAGGCGCCGGCGAAGTTCACCGTCAGCGGCCCGGACAAGCAAGCGGTCGGCGAGTTCGCCGCACGCGTCCGCAAGGCCCGCCCGCCGGAGCCTTACAAGGGAAAGGGCGTGCGATACGCCGACGAGCAGGTGCGCCGAAAGGCTGGGAAGGCCTTTGTCGGCGGTGCGTTGTGATGTGACCGGACCAGATTCGGTTCAGGACGGTTTAACATGAAGCAAGGACAAAAAAAGGCTATGAGGCGCCAGCGGCGCAAACGCCGCGTAAGGAAGCGCATCACAGGTTCGCCCCAGCGCCCGCGCCTCAGCGTCTTTCGCAGCTGTAAGCATATGTACGCGCAGATTATCGATGACACGGACGGTAGGACGCTGATGATGGCGTCGACGGTTCAAAAACCGCTCCGCGGGAAGCTGTCCGGAGGCGGGAACCGACCAGCCGCACGGGCCGTTGGGGCCGAACTGGCCGCCAAGGCCAAAAAGGCCGGAATTAAGAAGGTCGTTTTCGACCGAAGCGGATATCCCTACCACGGGCGCGTACGCGAATTGGCGGACGCGGCAAGACAAGGCGGCCTGGAGTTCTAACACAGGCACGGGAGCAGAGAATAGTGGCCGTTGATAGGCAGCAGATCCTCTCCGAAGGCGAGACGATACTGGAAGACAGTGTCATCAAGATAGACCGCTACGCCAAGGTGGTCAAAGGCGGACGGCGGTTCAGCTTCGGCGCGCTGGCGGTCGTAGGTGACCGGAACGGAAGCGTCGGGCTTGGGTATGGCAAGGCCAACGGCGTTCCACAGGCCGTCGATAAGGCCGTATCCGACGCCAAGAAGAACATGGTGCCCATTAACCTTACCGGCGGGACGATTCCCCACATGGTTAAAGGGCACTGCGGGGCCTCGAAGGTCGTCCTCGTGCCCGCCTCGGAAGGCACAGGTGTCATCGCCGGGAAGATGATCCGCCCGTTGCTCCAACTGGCCGGAATCCACAACGTCTTGACCAAGGCGTATGGTTCGACCACGCCTAGGAATTTACTCAAGGCCGGGCTCAATGCCCTCAGAAAGCTCCGCACCGCCGAGATCGTAAGGGATCTGCGGGGAGTGGATGTGAAATGAAGTTGGACCAGATACTAGCGACAGTGGGTAAGGCCAAGGCCCCCCGGCGCATCGGGCGGGGTACCGGCTCGGGCCGAGGTAAGACTTCCGGCCGCGGGCACAGGGGCTACGGCGCCCGGTCCGGGGCGGGTAAGTTGTTGGGATTCGAGGGCGGACAGAACCCGATATTGTCACGAATCCCCAAACGGGGATTCTCCAACGCAATGTTTCGCACCGATTACCAGGTTGTCAACGTCGCGGCGCTGGACCGTTTCGAAGCAGGGACCCGCGTCGATGCCCAGATGATGAAACAGGTGCGCCTGATCCACGATCATGACAAACCCGTTAAGCTGTTGGGCAGGGGCGAGCTGAAAAAGAAGCTTACCGTCGTGGCGAATAAATTTTCCGCCTCGGCGGCGAAGAAAATTAGCGATGCCGGCGGAACGGTTGAGCAGCTCTAGGTTTCCCGGTTCCGGCGGTACGTACGCAGGATTAACTTAGATGGCGTTTAAGATTTTCAGAATTGCGGTGACGACGCTGGTTTTCGTGCTGGCCGCTTGGTTGGTCATGACCGCCGTAGGCCAGATCGACCAGCTGATGGTAAGGGGCGTGACCACCACTGCGCTGGTCGGACCGGTCGCCTGGATCGTCGGCGCACTGCTCATCTTGGGCGTCGTCCATTACAGCCTATGGGCCGAGTCGCGCGTCCGCCGGGTCCTTGAGAACATCTTTTCGATCCCCGAGCTGCTGGGGAAACTGGGCTTTACGATTGGGCTGTTGTGTGTCTATCGAATCGGGTTTCACGTCCCATTACCCGGCGTGGATATCGAGAAGCTCAGCTCGTTCATGTCGCAGCAGGCTGAAGGTCCGTTCGGACAGGCGATTGCCATGTTCAGTATGTTTACGGGAGGGACGCTGGGAAAGAGCACGCTTTTCGGGCTGGGGATCATGCCGTACATCTCCGCCTCCATTATCTTCCAGTTGCTGGTGACCGTGATACCAGCGCTGGAGAAGCTGCAGAAGGAAGGCCCCGTCGGACACAAGAAGATACAGGAATACACGCGTTACCTCACCGTTGCGCTGTGTCTTATCCAGGCGCTTTTCTGGATGAACTATATGCGGGCAAACCACCTGCTATACCCGGAATATCAAAGCTCGATCCTGATTCACATGACGACGATTCTAGGTCTGACGGCTGGGACGATCTTCCTGATGTGGCTGGGCGAGCAGATCGACGAGTACGGCATAGA
>DAOVQV010000141.1 GCA_030628445.1 Phycisphaerae bacterium
CCCCACATACGCCGGTAACAGGCCCAGCGGCCTGAAGCAAAACATCCCGATGGCGAATCCCGCCAGAGACCCCGCCACTCCCAGCGCCAGGATAATGAGCATCGACGCCCTACTGCCTAACGACTCCTGCTCGGTGGGTCGGGTGACAGGGGCGTAGGGGCCGACGTGAGCGTCCCGGCCGCCCGGCGGGGGGATATCGACAAGGCCCCGGGGCGTCTGCGGCTCATCGGCGAGGTCCGGGGCCTCGGGCGGTTCGTCAAGGGCGATGGGCTCTTGCTGCTCACCGTTGTCAGGCGCATCGATGTGGCTTAGGGCCTCGATGAGTCCCAACTGATCCAGCGCGTCGCTGGTCCCCGCTGGGGCGGGGTGTTCCGGCGGTGGCGCCGGTGCGGCGATCCGCTGCACCGTACCGCACGCCGGACAGCGGCTCATCGTACCGACGAACGCCTCCGACAGCGTCATCACGTGCCGGCATTGGGGATTCGTGCATGTATGCTCAATACCCAAAACGCCGATCCTCACCTAAGAGCCTATCCAAATGACCTCACGGGCCGCGAGGTTATTCGTATAGGCTCTAAGCTGCAAGTGCTGGCAACTCAAGGCTGGTTTGGAGCTATTGTCAGTATCCCCGGTCGCCGCCCTGTGTGCAAGAACTAATCTCACGCCCAGGTTCAATAGGCCTTGAAGATCTTCGCCCCCGGATAGTAGAACTGGAGTATCTGTTGTACGTCCCACCCGGCCCGGGCCTTGTCCTCGGCGCCCCATTGGCTCAGGCCCACGCCGTGCCCGTAACCGCGCCCGTCGTAGAATTCGATCGCATCGCCGAGGTCGCGCAGCCGGCAGTTCATCGAATAAAGCTTCCTCGCTTGGGCGGGCCCGTCGCGCAGCAGGCAGAGGCGCAGGTCATCGGCCCGGAGGCGCATCTTCTGTCCGGAGGTCCCGGTCAAGTCCACCCAAACCGCCCGCCCGTACGAAGTCGCCTCGGCGACGCCAATAGAGACCACCCCGCCCAGCTTCTTAGCGGACGGATACGACTGGCCCACGGCCCGCCAGATAGCGGGCTTTGGAACCTTCACCGGCGCCCAGCGAAAACGCGGGCAACGGCGGCCGTCTTCGTCGCGCTGACCGCCCATAAGCGGCCGGATTCGCGCAGCGGCGCGAAGGACATAGGCGGGATTCACCACGCCGCCGTTACAGGCTGAGTATTGGCTCAGGAAGATCCGCTCGGAGCCTTCCGCCCCGTACCCCAGAACCCACCCACGCGTCGCCTGCACGGCGCGGCGCGATTTCGGCGTCTCCGCCGATGCGCCACCGTAGACCTGATCGGCCTGGCCCGAGGCCAGGTCGTACGTCGCCCCGCCGAGGAAGCTCTGCTTGAACAGCGCGTAGGTGCGGGCGCTAACCGCTTGGGCGCAGTACATGGTAAGCGTCCAGTGGGGATACAGCTCCTTGGGCAGGACCCCCGCAAGGTAGCTTTCCACATCGACATGGTTGACCGCTACAAATCCGCTTTGCCCCGCCCGATGAAGATAAAGCTCGCCTCGGTAGGCGGTATCACCGAGCCGCACGAGCGCGTCAGCGGTAGTCGTTAGCCTGACAGTGCGGCCCTGGGCCCTGAACTTCCCGATCCGCCACGTCGGACCGCTGCGGGTCACCTTACACGGACCAAGCTGGCGCCTCCCCGAATCGACGCGGCGGTCGTCGACAGACAGCGAATATCCGCCTGAGGTGGAGATACGCGCGCCTTCGACAGGTTCCCGGGTAAGCAGGACGCGAACGGTCGGCCCGCCGGCGCCGGCCCAGGGTTGGTCTTTGCAACCGGCGCACCCGCACAGGACCGACGAGACGATTACCAAACCGGTGAACTTATAGAACGATACGCCGAATATATCCCCTGCGGGCCGGGTCCGATCTGTGAGCCTTCCGAACATACTATCCCTGCACCGCGGACGGAAGCGGCGCTACTCCGGCTCGCGCAAGCGCAGCCCATATTCGCGAAGCCGCATCCGTACCTCGTTAAGCGAAGTCTGCCCGAAGTTCTTGCACGCCAGCAGCTCCGCGTCCGTCTTGCCCGCCAGGTCGCCCAGCGTCCGGACGCGCAGGGCTTCCATCGCGCCGCGAACCCGGACGGAAAAGTCAATCTGCGCCAGCGGCGTGCCCAATACGCCCTCGTCCTGGACGTTCGCCGGTCTTGACGGACGTAAGTCGCTGTCCTCCTCAAGGGCCTGTCCCAAACGCAGGCCCTTGGAACCTATCATGTCCTTGACCTCTTTCAGGGAGGTTTCGCCGAAGTTCTTGTAGCTGAGCAGCCCGGCCTCGGTGGTCTTTACCAGGTCGCCCAGCGTGCGGATGTTCATCTTCTTGAGGCAGTTCCTGGCCCGCACGGACAGTTCGAAGTCGCTGACGGGCGTGTCAAGAAGTGCGTTTCTCCGCGCGATTCGCTTGGCGCGGTCCTCATCGTAGTACATCGTCCTAGCGGCTTCGACATCCCTCAGGAACAGCCTCGCCCTGGCGTGATTCGGATTGTTGGACAGGATCCGCCTCAGGCACGCAGCGGCCAGATCGTTCTTACCTATGTCCTCGTACAGCACCGCCAGGTTCAGCAGCGCACTGGCGTAGACCGGGCGGTGCGCCAGACACTGCTTGTAGAGCTCGACGGCCTCTTCCTCCTGTCCGTGCAGATCGAGGTAGTACGCCAGGCGAAACGTAGCCCTGGGATGGGCCGGGTCGATTTGCCTGGCCTTGTCGTAGGCTTCTAAGGCCTGCTCGCCCCGATCGGTGAATTCGCAGATCAGCCCTCGAAGGTATTGGAAATCGGCGGTATCTTCGCTGCTTTTGGGTAACTTCGACAGGGCCTTCTCGGCCTGCGTGAGCTGCCCGCAAAGCGCCTGAAGCTCAATAATCGCGATGTCGATCTCGCCGCTGTCCCACCCGCGGGTCCTGGCGAGCTCGAACTGCTCGATCGCCTTGTCGTACATCGTCAGGCTCTTGTAGCAAAGGGCCTGGAAGTGTCGCCGATCCTTATTGTCGGTAGCTTCGGACAGCACCTGCAATGCCCCCTGCGAATCACCGAGCATGTACCGTCCGATCCCAACCTTCAGCGCCGCCGATCCTCTGGGCTCGGGGTTCTCGGCCTCCAGTTGCGCCAGAATCGCCCTGAACTTGTCGGCGGCGTCGTTAACGGTAAAAAGCTCCTTGAGAAGCTCCTGCTGATCCTCAACAGTCCACGTCTCCTTGGAGACGATCCGCCCTACCGGGTCCTGCGCTTCTTCGTCCATCAGTTGTCTCTCCAAGACCCGCCGAATCGGCGGGCCCGTTTAGAGTGATTGGCCTTGCCGCGAAGATCCGGTATTATAGTGCGATGTCGGGAAAGTTCAATCCTATCTGACCGGTAAGGCGCCAATCAGGGAACATGATTCGAACGGATAAAAACCGGCCCATTCACCTGATTATCAATCCGCACAGCGGTTACGGCGGCAGGAAGCTTCTCATTGCCGAGCTCCGCGACCAGATCCGCCAAGCGGGGATGGAGCTTACCGAATACACCACGCGCGCACCGGAAGACGCCACCGCCTACGCCCGCAGCATCGTCTCCAGGGCGGCCGCGGCCGTGGTCTGGGGCGGCGACGGGACGGTCAACGAGGTCGCCGGCGCCCTGGCCGGGTCGGACGTGCCCGTCCTGCCGTGCCCGGCCGGGACCGAGAACCTCCTGGCCAAGGAGCTGAAGATCCCCTCGTCCCCCCGAGGAATCGTTGATGTCCTCACCAACGGGCAGGTCGTCGACTGCGACGTCGGACAGATCAACGAGAGGAGCTTCCTGCTGATCATCGGCGTGGGTTTCGACGGGGAGGTGGTGCGTCGGGTGACGGGGACGCGAACCGGGCACATCTCTCACCTGAGTTACTTCTGGCCGATCTGGCGCACCTTCTGGGAGCATGATTTTCCGCGGATGAGGATCGAGGCGGACGGGCGCGAGATCTTCAACGATTTCGGGTTGGCGTTCATCGGGAACATCTCGCGATACGCCGTCGGGCTGCGCATCTGTCGAGATGCGATGTTCGACGACGGGCTGCTGGACCTGGTTGTGTTCACCTGCCGGGAGCAAACCGCCCTCATGCTGCACGCCGCCTGGACGCTGCTTCGGGTGCACCCGCTGAAGGGCAACGTAGCCTATCACCAGGTCCGCCGCGCGCGGATCGAGACCGACAGGGCGGTCCCGTCGCAAGTGGACGGCGACCTGGGACCGAACACGCCCCTGGATATCTCCGTGTCGCCCAGGCGGTTGAAGCTTCTGATCCCCCCTGCACGCAGCAGGTGGAACCTGTGGCCCTGGAAGGGAGTAAGCCCCCTATGACGTCCAACAGTTGCACAGTAGGTGCGGTCCAGATCGGCTCGGGTAGACTGGCGATAATCGCCGGGCCGTGCGTCGCCGAGTCACTCGAGCTGTGCCTCGAAGTCGCCGAGACGCTCGCGGCGATTTGCGAGAGGCTCGACATCGGATACATCTTCAAGGCCAGTTACGACAAGGCAAACCGCTCGAGCGGGTCGTCCTTTCGCGGGCCCGGGTTGGAACGAGGGTTGGGGTGGCTTGGGACGGTGCGCGACAAGACCGGCGCGGCGGTTTTATCGGACGTGCACGACGTGACCCAAGTGTCCCCCGCAGCCCAAGTGCTCGACTGCATCCAGATACCGGCCTTCCTCTGCCGCCAGACCGACCTGCTCATCGCCGCCGGGGCGACCGGGCGGGCCGTCAACATAAAAAAGGGCCAGTTCATGGCGCCGTGGGACATGGTTCGCCCCGTTGAGAAGGTCCGCTCCGCCGGGGCCCGCAATATCCTGCTTACCGAGCGGGGGACGA
>DAOVQV010000157.1 GCA_030628445.1 Phycisphaerae bacterium
AGGGTTATCCACCCATATCACAAAGTCATTGGCCTCTTGCTGTGGCATTCTCCAAGCAAAAGAGTATGCGCTTCCCCCAAAATAGAACACGGCTTGGGCGGTACCGTCACATAGCCCGAAAATCACCACAACTAACAGCAAGATAGTACACCGCCTACTTGCCGACATCTGCCCTGCCCTCCGTTTCACACTGTGCACCCGGGCTTTCCTAGATGGCCTCCGGTTTACAACCGTCGTGGGCCCTTGCGGCCATTGTATCACGATCTCGGAGATTAACCAGCACTTCTGCGGCCCGGTGGAGGGGGCATCAGGCCGTTGCCGGGGCATGATCCTGCACGAAAACGCCCAGCATACGGGCGTCCGTCGCCGATCCAAGCAGGGCGCCGCTGCGTCACTAACGTAACGCGGAGCATCGCCGAGGCGCTGTCGATTCCCGTCCCGCCGGATATGGACAGCCGGGGTGTGCTTCGCTAGGCGTTACGCTCCCGTGATGAGCCGCGAGAAGGCGGGGGGCGGGAATCGCCCAGTTATGTGCCCGGTAATCCCGCTGGTTTCCACTGGCGGATCGCTACATGTATCCCAATCCCCTCAAACGGCGTTCCACCTCCGCCTGGTCTTCTTGAGTCAGCACTTCCTTACCGGCGGCGCGTGCGTCCGGCCCGGCGGTCCGCTGCGGGATGTCCACGTCGTCGGTGAGGATTTCGGTAAGCACGCGCCCGTCGAACTCGCCGGGTATCGGACAACCCAGAATCGCCAGGACAGTCGCCGGGACGTCGGCGATATTGGCGTTTTGCGTTTCGCAAGCTCTAATGTGCGGGCCGAGCGCCAGGAACACTCCATCCTTGCGGTGGTCCCCGTGTCGCTGCAGCCCGCCGCGGCCCGGGTCCGGCAGATCGTAGAAAACCTCGTCGCCGGCCGCCTCCGCCAACAGCGTCGTCGCGTAGAGTTGCTCGGCCTGGACCATAATCACGTCGGGTAGGCGGTCGAGGCACGGACCCGACCAGACCTCCTCGCGGCGGTAGACACCCTCGGCGATCTTCTCGGACGTCTGCGGATCGGTCAGCTCGCCCAGTGCCGCTATGATCTGGTCGCGCACCGCTTCGTATTCGTCGCCGCCCTCGACGATTCCGCCCGGTTGGCGACCCTTTAGATTCACGAACACACCGGCCGAGTCGCCCGTCGGGTACGCCTTGGTCCGCGAGAGGTCGATCCCGCTGAAGGCGACCACGCCGGCGCCCTTCTGCGCCAATCCGGCGAAACGCGCCTTGAGCCTGCTCTTAAGCGACGTCGGCGCGATCCGTGCGAAGGACTCTACTGCCCGCTTAGCCAACCGGTCCAAAACGCCGCCGCGCGATTCGGTAAGCAAGCCCGCCCGCGCCAGGACACCCCGCAGATTCAGTCCGCCCCGCAGCGGTCCTGCCCCGTGATCGGACAGGATCAGCACGTCGGTATCGTCGCCCGCCTCCGCCAGCAGCGCGCCGACGGCGTCGTCCAGCTTCTCGTAGACCGACCGGATCGCATTACCGAGCCGCTCGTCGACCTCGCCGCCGGCGCGGGCTGCCTCCATGTAGCGCCAAAAGTAGTGGCTCACCCGGTCGGCCGCCATGAACACGACGCAGAACAACGCCGGGCGATGCTTGCGGTACAGGCCTACGGCCGCGGCCTTGCGGGCCTCCACCGTCGCCAACGCCCGTTCGAGAAATTGCATCCGCACGTCCCCGCCGCCGGTGTCCACCACGTCCACGTCGATTGCATAGTTGGGAGAGACCTCAAGCAGCTCGTCGAACAGCTGGGGAGGACTGGCGATTTGGCGGCGAACGCCCGGCGAAAGCACCCCGGAGATGATGAACCCATCATATTCCTTGGGCGGATACGTGATCGGTACGTTGATAACCCCGCCGCGGATCCCGCGGGCCCCGGCGATCTCCCAGAACGTCGCCCCGCGGCGGTGCGTGCGGTTCATGAAGCTGGCGGTGTAGGCGTCGGGTGCGATCTGGCAGAAATCGATGATCCCGTGCTTACCGGGGTTGACGCCCGTGGCGAACGTGCTCCAGGCGGCCGGGGACATCACCGGTATCGTCGTCCGCAGGGGACCGGCCGCGCCCTGCGCCAGGAACCGGCCCAGATTGGGTAACCGTCCCTGGTCCGCCCACGGCCGGATCAAATCCAGCGTCACCGAGTCCAGCCCGATGACCATCACCTTCCGTTGCGACATCTTGCACTCCCGTCAGACCAACGACCCCGACGCCACCGGACTATATCAAAACCGCACCGACAGTTACAGGACACATGGCCCTTGCGGGACTTGCCCGACGGATGGTAGGCCGGTATCATGCTTCCCATGGCTACCAAGGCGCTTATCACGGGGATTACGGGCCAGGACGGCAGTTACCTGGCGGAGCTTCTGCTGAACAAGGGTTACGAGGTTCACGGTATCATCCGCCGGTCCAGCTCGTTCAACACCGGGAGGATCGACCACCTCTACCGCGACCCGCACTTACCGGATACGCAGCTGTTCCTGCATTACGGGGACCTGACCGATGGGACGGGGCTGCGCGAGATCCTCACCAAAGTCGAACCCGAGGAGGTGTACAACCTTGGCGCCCAGTCCCACGTGCGCGTCAGCTACGACCAGCCGGTCTACACCGCCCAGGTCAACGCTGTCGGGACGGTGCGACTGCTGGAGGCGCTGCGGCACACCGGGATCGGCGCGAAGTTCTACCAGGCGTCCACTTCCGAGATGTACGGTGAGGTATCCGAGACGCCGCAGACGGAGCAGACCAAGTTCCACCCCCGCTCCCCGTACGCCTGCGCGAAGGTGTACAGCTTCTGGCAGACCGTGAACTACCGTGAAAGCTACGATATGTTTTGCTGCAACGGGATCCTGTTCAACCACGAATCGCCGCGCCGAGGCCAGACGTTCGTCACGCGCAAGATCACGCGGGCAGCGACGCGCATCAAGGAGGGTCTGCAGGAGAAGCTGTACCTGGGGAATCTCGATGCGAAGCGAGATTGGGGATATGCGCCGGAATTCGTCGAGGCGATGTGGCTGATGCTTCAACAGGAGGCCCCCGGCGATTACCTGATCGCCACCGGTGTCTCGCACAGCGTCCGCGAGTTCCTGGAGCTGGTGTTTGGGCGCTTGGGGCTGGACCACAAGAAGCACATCGAGATCGACCAGCGTTACTACCGCCCGGCCGAGACCGAGGTCCTTCTGGGGGATTCGACCAAGGCACGTCAGGAGCTGGGCTGGAGCCCCACCACGACGTTCGACGAGCTTGTCAAGCTGATGGTCGAATCCGACTGGGAGCTCGCCAGGAGGGAGCGGCTCCTCGCCGAGCATCAAGGCGACAACCAAGGGCCTCCCGGAGCATAGACGATGGACCTCGCCGCCCAGCGCATTGTCGTTACCGGGGGAGATGGTTTCCTGGGGCGCCACCTGCAGCGGGCGCTGCTTGGGGCCGGGGCGCAGAAAGAAAATCTCCTGATCCCGCTTATCGACGATTACGATCTGACCGGCGAGGGCGACGTCGTTCGCATGTACGATCAGATGGCCCCCGACGTGGTGATCCACCTTGCCGCCCATGTCGGCGGGATCGGCGCAAACCGCGAGAACCCGGGCAGATTCTTTTACGCCAACATGGCGATGGGCCTGCACCTGATCGAGCACGCCCGCCGGCGCAATGTAAAAAAGTTCGTCCAGATCGGCACGATTTGCGCCTATCCGAAATTCACGCCCATCCCGTTCCGCGAGGAAGACCTTTGGGCCGGCTACCCCGAAGAGACGAACGCACCGTACGGAATCGCAAAAAAGGCCCTGCTGGTGATGCTGCACGCCTACCGGGCGCAGTACGGACTTGACGGTATTTACCTGCTCCCGGTCAACCTCTACGGGCCGGGCGATAACTTCGACCCCGCCGCCAGCCACGTCGTCCCTGCCCTGGTTCGCAAGTTCTCCCATGCCGTCGATACCGGCGACGACGAGGTAGAGGTTTGGGGGACGGGGACGGCGAGCCGGGAGTTCCTTTACGTCGAAGACGCCGCACGCGGGATCGCCCTCGCCACACAAAATTACGACGCCCCCGACCCTGTGAACCTCGGTGCGGGCTTTGAGATTACCATCAAGGGCCTCGCCGCCAAGATCGCCCAGTTGACCGGTTTCACCGGCCGAATTAAGTGGGACACCTCCAAACCCGACGGGCAGCCTCGCAGGTGCCTCGATACGAGGCGGGCTAGGGAACTGTTCGGCTTCGTCGCCGAGACCCCGTTCGAGCAGGGCCTGAAGCGCACAATCGAATGGTGGCGCGCCCAACGACACTGACCTGCGGCGACGCGAACGGAACAGGGGCGCGGGACAATTCGCTGTTGTTCGCGCTGTTGGTGGGTGATGTTTCGTTTGCGGCGAACCAACCAACCCGCCGATAAGAACAGCGAAAC
>DAOVQV010000074.1 GCA_030628445.1 Phycisphaerae bacterium
ATCATCGGGCAGCTTCCCCTTGGGGTTGGCGCGCTTGTCGGCGTAGGTGGTTTGGCGGGCCGACGGCACACGCACGGCCATGTCGTTGAAGGTGAACCGCCGCGGGTCGCGCGTCCAGTAGAACAGGTGCGTGTGGGAGCGGGCGAACTTGCTCTTGGTGTTCTGCCCGAACGTGTAGTGCCAAACAATCCAGTTCCGCAAATGCAGCCCGAGCTTGCGGCCGATCAGGCGGACCTCCGCGGCGTAATCGTCCCCGATCGCCACCCACAAGCTGCCCGTAGGGTTCAGGGCCCTGTAGCAGGCCGCCATCCATTGTTCCGTCCACCCGTAGTAGTCGTCGTAGGCCTTGCGGTCCTCGTAGAGGTCGTACTTATACCCGATGTTGAACGGCGGGTCGGCGAAGATCAGATCGCACTTGGTGCCCAAAGAGGCCCGCAGAATCTCAATGCAGTCGCCGACAACAATCGTATCCGGCTCGATCATACAGGGAGTTTTACACGAAACACTCGCCTGGCGCAAGTTACTTTTCGGGGGGTATTGTCGCCGGGGTGGGTTATGAGGCGGGCTCGGCCGGGGCGGTGGTCGGTAAGACCACGCCGGGAAGGAATTCAAACCCGCCCGCCAACTGCTCGGCGAGGGCCTCAGCCGCCTTGACGTCAACCCCGCCACAGGCCAGGATCAGCGTATAGACGGTCCGTTTCCCATCGAGTCCGACCGGGAGGGAGACGATGCGATGCACCTTGACAATCGCCGGTGGCGCCTGGGCGTCTTGGGGGCTCGTCGCCGGTGTGGCGGGTTTTTCGGTAAGGACGAACTGACACCCCACCCCGCCGCCCAACGTCGCCGGCCCTCGATACGCCACCTCCACGGACAGCTTCTCGGACTTGGCCTCTTCCTTACACAGCGCGATGCACTTATCGGCGCAAACGTCGGACGTCATCTCGCCCGGGACCCGTGCGACAACTATTTGTGCGGTCGGGCCCTGCACCCCGCCCCCAAGATAATCCACCTGTCCCATCGACACACCCACCTCGCTGCGCCGGGCGTACCAGCTTCGCGGCGGACGCATCGAATATCCCAGCTTCTCATCGACGATTGGCTCGCCCAACTGGCCCACGCCGACGGCGCAGGGACGGCGCACCGGAATCAATGAAATCGACTTGACGACGCCGGAGAGGACCGGAAGCAGCCGCTCGCCGCATCGCGACAGCACCTCGACGGTAAGGACGTATGCGATTTGGCGATTCTCTTGCTTCAGCGGGCGAAGGAAATACACCCGTGCCGCGACGGTATTCCGGCCGCGATAAACGTAACTCATCCGCTCGGCCACCCCGGGAAGGCCCGCCACCTCCATCGAGGTTGTCTTAAGGATCTCCAGGTTGCGGACGGCGAGGTCCCCCTTCAGCTCGGTTCGTGCCGCCTGGCTGAATTTCTCGGGGGTCTGCTCCGCAGACGCCGCCCAGGCCGAAAGCGTGATGCTGACGACGCCCTGCCCGTCCTCGGTGAGGACGGCCTCAGCGACGGCGAATTCGTCTCTGACTTGCCGTGCGATGAAACCCGCAGGGATCCTCAGCGCGACACCGGCGTGGGGAAACTGCAGGGCCGCTTCGGCGCTTCCTTCGGTGAGGCCGGGGCCGACTGCTGCGGCACAAGAAGCTATCGCCAACGCAACCAAACATGCATATCTGCTCGACATAGCAGTTGTCCTAAACTCCGGTCCGATGTAACGGCTATTCTACCATGAATTCATGAATTATCCGGTAATTGTCCGGCGGGTTTGGCGGGTTTTATCCAGCCCCAAATCTGAACAGCACGATTCCGATGATGACGAAGGCGACATAGACCACCAGCAGAGGCACGCCTTCCCAGCGCCGGAAGCGATCGGTGTTGATGAGGATGTAGAACCGAAACAGCACCAGAACCAACATCATCACCGGCACGAAAAGGTAAAACGAAGCAGCGTCCACCTTAAGCGGCCTGGCAGCGGCGGAAGCGCCGATAACGAAAAGCACATTCAGCACGTTGGCGCCGACTATGTTTCCGACTGACAGGCCGGTGTGACCTTTGACGATGCAGGCGATCGCGGTCACCAGCTCGGGCAGCGACGTCCCGAAGGCCACGAGCGTCCCCGCCAGAACCGCCTCCGGGACGCGATACCTCAGGCAAATCTGGCGAGCCGAGCCGATGAGGAATTCCGCTCCGCCCACCACAAACCCCAGACCGACGAGAAGAACCACGCCCGTGGCGACTACCCGCCAGACGGCCCCGTCGGTTTTGATTTTCGCATCGACGCTCTTGATCGCCATCTCGGGGTGCCGGCGCGCCCAGAGGACCGACACCCACATGTAACCGATCAGCAGGACCACAAATACGGCCCCGACGCCCCGCCCGATTACCACGCCGCCCAAATCGCGCCCCGCCAGGATCCAAAGACCCAGGATCACGCATGCAAGAAGTGTCCCAGAGCCAAGTTGCATCAGGCCGTGGCGATTGAGAACGAATCTATCCAGCGGGAGCCGCTTGATGCAGCAGCACAACCCGAAGATCAGGGCGGTGTTGCAGATTATCGAGCCCATCCCGTTTCCAAGCGCCAGGCCCGGATCGCCCGCCCAGGCCGCCTTTACCGACACGGCCGCTTCCGGCGCGGTCGTCCCGAGACTGACGATTGTGG
Organism: Phycisphaerae bacterium; assembly: GCA_030628445.1. GTDB lineage: Bacteria > Planctomycetota > Phycisphaerae > SM23-33 > SM23-33 > DAOVQV01. Next base: position 2,672 of record DAOVQV010000074.1, read on the forward strand.
CGCCGATTATCACCGGCGAGACCCCCATCGCCTTGGCGAGCCTGACGGCGGCTGAAACCAACCGGTCGGCCCCGAAAACCAACGCCGCAATGGACGCAACTATTATCAGCCAAAGGATCCAATCCGGCTGGGCCGCGAAGAAGTCTCGGGATATGATGTCGGCGAGCACGGTTGGCAAGACTAGCGGGGCGGGGCGAAGAATCCAATACTCAAGTTCCAATTTCCAAACGGGTTCCAACAGCCCAACACCACAACCCCCCCGCGCAAAAAGACCTTGACCGTACGGCGGGCCGATTTATCATGAATCTCAGTATCACCTGCGGGCGTAGCTCAGTGGTAGAGCGCAACGTTGCCAACGTTGATGTCGTGAGTTCAAATCTCATCGCCCGCTTTGAGGTGGCGCCAGCAGGTGCAGGTCCGATTCCTTCGATCGGGCCTTTTTGCATCCCGCCCCTGCTTGACCGCAGCTTTCGCAGATGTCTATAATTGCGCCCATGCTCAGCAGGGAGACGATTGTGGGCGGGCGTCCTCGCGGCTGCTCATGGCTGCTAGCGGTGCTTGTCGGGCTGTCGGCGGCCGGATGCACAGACAAGGACGGGAAGCTGATAATACCCTCGTGGCTCAAACCCACCCACCCCCCTGCCCAGACGGCCGTGCCGGAACCTATCGACCTGCTCCTGCCGCGGACAATACGCATACATCCCTTTACCGGTACGAGGACATTCGACGAGGCGGGCGGAGTCAAGGGCATCGAGGTTCGCATCGAAGCGCTCGACGTCTACGAAGACTCCGTCAAGGCGTTCGGTGATTTTCGTTTCGAGCTGTATACCTATCGGCCCGGAACACCCGACGCCAAGGGCACGCAGATAAACACGTGGGAAGCCTCGTTGATTGATCCGAGAATGAACGGTATCCACTGGGACAAGGTCCACAGAAACTACCAGTTCCGCCTGAAATGGGACAAGGCGATTCCCGTGGGCCAACGATTTGTCCTGGCGGCCGTGTTCTCCAGCCCCTTTACCCAGCGCCTGTTCGACCAGCGGGTATTCACGTCCGGCGAATAGGATCGCCAAGGAGAATATCATGCGGCGTGCGTTGTTGACGATGACGATAGCGGTGATGCTCTTGTCGGGTTCGGCCGGATGCATCCGCGCGGAATTCACCCGACAAACGTACGAGACCATCCTGCTGGGCGAACCTGCGTCGCAAGTGCAGGAGAAACTCGGTAAGCCCACCGAACAGTCCGGCGAGACATGGACGTACGAAAACGAAATCCCCTACTACAGGGCCCAGATAAAGTTCAAGGAGGGTAACGTCGTCGAGAAGGTCTGGTTCATCGAGAAGCAAGGCAAGCCCAAACAGCGCGACAAGAGAGAGACGTATTAGAGCAATTTAGGATTCTCTATTCCGTCCTGGCCGGCTGCGGCTTCGGCTGACTGACGTCAGGCTGTATCGGCAACCCTCTGGGTTTCGGCGCTTCGCCTTCCTTGTCAGCCTTGTCCTCTCTCGGGAATCAGCGGAACATTAAACCTTAAAGTGCTCTAACCGCTCCAGGTCCCCATCGCCGGCGACGCATTAACTGACCGCCCCGCGCGGCCCGGCCGCCCGACCAGCAAGAACTCCGCTTAGCGTCCCTGTATTCTCCGGGCAGGTTTGGTCTTACGCCCCTCCTTCTCAGGCTCCGTGCGGCGCGACGGGATGCTGAGCGCCGAGCAGCGCCCGCCGCGCTACCTGCTCGCGCGGCCCCGAGCCTGGGTCCCCAACGCGACCAGGCGTCACCAGAACGCGCGCCTGGGTGTGTCGAATCAGCAGAATCCGGCGGGACTCCGGGTTGCTATCCCCACTGAGGGCAAAGGAAACGCGAGGCCGTGCCGCCCCCCGATGGTTCATGCGCCAAAGCGGGTATTGTGCTTTGTCGGTATTCAAACGCCCGATGGGCAGCACATTTGACCTGTTGGGGTCTTGTGGGCATAATAGACACCCGCGCCGACCCGTCCACTTGTAAGCGAGCAGCCAATGACCATTCGTGCCGTCGTCGTGGGATTGCTGGGGGCGTTGTTCATCGCCGGGTTGGGGTACATCAACGAGATAACGTTTGGCCTTGAGACTTTCAATGCCGGACAAATGGTCCCCACTATTGTCTTTGGCCCGCTTATCATCCTGGTCCTGGTGCTGAACCTGCTGTTCCGACGGTTTAAGAAGGCCTTCGGGTTCAAGCCACGAGAGCTGGCCGTGATCTTCCTGCTGACGTTGACGGGCCTGACCGTTCCGGCACGGTCACTTACCGTACCGCTGTTGAACCTTTCGGTCATGCCTGTGCGTTACTACGAAAACCGCCCGGGATGGCGCCGATACGACCTCATGCAATACGCCCCGGGGCAGATGTTCGTCTCACAAGGCCGGTATGACGGCGAAGTCATAGATCCCTTCCTGGCCCAAAAAGGTTCCCCGGGCGTATCGATTGGCCTGGGCGACGTGCCCTGGTACGCCTGGAGAGGGCCGCTTTCGACGTGGGTGCCCATCTTCTTGCTGGTGGGGTTCGCCTCTATCGCCACGGCAATGGTGGTGCACCGCCAATGGTCGCATCACGAGCGTCTGCGCTATCCCGTGGCCGATTTCGCCAACCAACTGGTGGAGTTGAGCCCCTCAGGGGATCCGCCTTCCATTTTCACCAATAAGTTCTTCTGGGCGGGGTTGGCGATAGCCATGTCCATCCGCGTCATCAACGGTATCAACGCATGGTATCCGGGATTCATCAACATCCCACTTGTCTTCGACTTCGCCCAGGTCGTCCAGAAATGGCCCATTCTCACGCAGGCTCCTCAGGCTGAGGCCATCTTCATTCCCAGGATCTTTCCCATCGTCATCGCCTTTACCTTCTTCCTGGCCACGGAAGTGTCTTTTAGCCTCGGGATCTCCCAAATCGCCTACGCGGTGCTGGGAATCACGCTGGTCCGGTACGGCGTGGACATGTCTATGGACAACATCGTCGGAGGAGGGATGGGCTGGATGCGAACGGGGAGCTTTGTGGCGTTCGCCCTGATGCTGCTGTACCTCGGCCGGAGGTACTACAGGGACGTGCTGATACGGGCTGTGACGTTTCGGAGACGCGAGGGTGTTGAGCGTTATGCCGGCTGGGCTGCGCGCGTTTTACTCGTGACGATTCCGCTGCTGGTGTGTCTGCTGATCCGCCTGGGTCTGCCCTGGCCGTTCGCCGTAATGGCGGTGCTCCTGCTGATGCTCGCTTTTGTGGTGGTCGCGCGAATTGTAGCCGAGACCGGTTTGTTTTATGTCCTGCCAAGTTGGACGCCCCTTGGAGCGCTGCTGGGCTTGTTCGGGCCAATGGCCCTGGGGGTGAAAGGGATCATCATCACCGCAATGTTCTCGCTGATGCTACTGCTGAATCCCAGCGCGCAGCTCTTGCCGTACATGATCAACGGGCTGAAGGTCTGCCAATACAACGGAGTGAAAATCGGACGGGCCGGGATGGCTTCGGGGATCGTCTACGTGCTGTGTGTCGCCCTTGCCGTGCCCGTGGCGTTGTGGGCGGTGTACAACTTTCCACTGGGGGGCACTGAATGGACAAGACAGACGGTTCCTCTCATACCGTTCGATACAGCCGAGAAGGCGGCCATTCAGTTGAGTCTGGGCGGTGAATTGGAGCAGTCGGCTGAGCTTTCGCCTCTGGCTAGGCTGGCGAACATGCGACCCGCAAAGGGCTTCCTTTGGTTCGCCGGCGCCGGGTTCGTCTTGGTGCTGATTGTTGGTGGGCTGCGTTTACGTATCCCCTGGTGGCCTTTGCATCCGGTGATGTTTCTGGTCTGGAACACCCACCCAATGAAACGCCTGTCGACCTCACTGTTGCTGGGGTGGGCGGTAAAGGCCCTGGTCGTTCGTCTGGGTGGGTACAAAGCATATCAAAAGACGCGCCCGATCATGATTGGTGTCATCGCCGGCGAGCTTCTCAGCGCTCTTCTGTTTATGGCCCACGGCGCGTTTTACCGAATAATCACCGGGATGTCCCCCAAGGTGTATCAGATCTTTTTCCAGTAGCATTGAATGGGACAGTCATCCGGCATGGCGAAGCGTTATCGGACATTCGAGCACACGGCCGACGTTGGGCTTTTGGGCGAGGCCGATTCGCTGGGCGAGCTTTTTGAGGCGCTGGCCGAAGGCCTGGCGGACCTGATCTGCCCGCGCCAGCAGGTCGCCGTCGAGGCGACACGAGTCGTGTGCATAGAGGCTGAGGACGTCGAGGCGCTGGCGGTGGACTTCCTGAGCGAGGTGATGCTGGCGTTGGAGATGGAGCACTTCGCGATAGCAGCCGTCAGCGTACAGCAGATCGACGCGACCTCGGTTAAGGCCGAGCTGGCGGGGGAACCGTTCGACCCGGCCCGCCACCGGTTGGAGACGGAGGTCAAAGCAGTGACGTATCATGAATTAACCGTC
>DAOVQV010000328.1 GCA_030628445.1 Phycisphaerae bacterium
CAAGGCGGGTCAGAGCCTCGCAGACGCCCAGCTGCGACATACAGGATATATCCCCCAGTTCACCGAACAGCTGATCGACAAAGAGTACATGAGCGTCGAGGTCTTCACGTGATTTGTCTTGCAGGACAGACCGCGCTTAACTTACCCCAACTGCTGATCAGCGTTGTTGTCTTCACCGCTGCGGCGGGGGCGGTAGGGGTCGGATATAGACCCGCAGTTGCCCTTATTCGGCGGCAGGAGGGGCGGTTCGACGCGGTCCTGCGGGGCAAGTTGCTTTTGGATGTCACGGCCAGGGCGGCGACGTGGGCCTCGGCGGCCGGCGTGGTGCTGCTGGCGCTTTTGGGTTATGTGGCCACCGGCAGCGGGCTTGGCGCAATCTTGGGCGCCGCTTGCGGCGTGTTTTTGCCCGTGGGGACCTTGAGGGCACTTCAAAGGCGGCGGGTCGCAAAGCTGGAGGACCAACTTGTCGGCGGGCTTCAAATCCTCGCCTCCGGGGTCCGGGCAGGGCTGAACCTTGTCCAGGCGATGGAGCTTGTCGCCCGCGACGGGCCCGTCCCGCTTCGCCAGGAGTTCGCTCACCTGCTCGGCGAATACGAATACGGCGTGCCGTTGGAAGATGCGTTGGACAACGCCGCCGATCGGATCGGCTCGGGCGACTTTAGGCTGCTGTTCTCGGCCCTTCAGACGCACCGCCAGCGCGGGGGGAATTTGGGCGAGACACTCGACCGCATCGCCGCCAGCATCCGCGAGATCCAGCGGCTGGACAACCGCGTCCGAAGCCTGACCGCCCAGGGCCGGGCCACCGCAAGATGGCTCGGGGCCATGCCCTTGGTCGTGCTGGCGATCCTCTACATGCTCGTGCCCGAGGGCGTCAAGCTGCTGTTCACCGACGATCTGGGCAAGCTCATCTTGCTTACGATCGTCACCCTGAACGTCGTGGGCTTTCTTTGGATTCGAAAAATCGTGGCGGTGGACATCTAGGATGAATTTCGCAGCGGACATTTCGGGCGTGATCGCCCAAACCGGCGGCGGGTGGGACCCGCTGTGGGATGGGGCGATATCGGTCGGGATATTCCTGGTGGTTCTCCTGGGAGTTCTCGCCGTGTTCGCAAACCCCGGGCGGATTCAGGTCTCCCCGCAGCGCGAGGCGGCCCTGGCTACGGGTCACACTGACCGGCGCACGGTGTTCGAGTCGGCGATTCTGCGGCCGATTGTGTGGCTCCTGCTGGGGGTCAGTCATCGCCTGGCGATTCCGCGCACAAAGCGATGGCTTCGCCGCCAGCTGATCGCGGCCGGGAGCCCGAACTTCTACACGGCGGAGGAATACCTGGCCCTGGCCCTGCTTACGGGTATTCTGCTGGCTGTTGCGCTGGAGCTTATGCACCTGCTGATCTATGGGACATACGGTGTGGCGATTCCGCTGGCGGGTTTCGTCGGCGGGTTCGGCCTTGCGCTGTATCAGATTCAAGACCGGGCCGCAAAAAGAGTTCGCCTGATCTCCAAGCGCCTCCCTTACGCCTTGGACTTAATCGCCCTTGCCATGGGGGCCGGCGCCACCTTTACCGAGGCGGTCCGGACGGTCATACGCCACAGCATCGACGACCCGTTCAATGTGGAGTTGCGGGCCCTGCTGACCGAGATGGACCTGGGCACGACGCGCCGCAAGGCCCTGCAGAATCTCGCCGCCCGCGTTCCCCTCGATACCCTCCACAGCATCGTCGCCAGCGTCATCCAGGCTGAGGAGCTGGGGACCGCGTTAGGGACGGTGCTGCACGACCAGGCGACGCTGCTGAGGCTCCAGCGGAGCGTCCGGGCCGAAAACGCCGCCGCCATCGCCAGCGTCCGCATCCTGATTCCGTGTTTGCTGTTGGTCTTCGCCGTGATACTAGCTGTTTTCGGCGCCCCGATAGTCCGGGCCGTTCGTGGGGGACTGTTTTAATGTCCGATGTCCGTGCGGAGCTGGTTTTTGTCGCCGGACCACAGGAAGGAACCTCCGTGGTCATAACCCCCAACGTCGCCGTGGCGGGCCGGTCCCCTACCGCCGAGCTGCATCTGGCCGAATCTTACGCCTCGCGCCGGCACATGCGGTTTGAGCTGACGGGCGATGGGGTGGTTGTGGAGAACCTCTCAGCCAGTGGCACGATCATAAACGGGAAGAAGTATAAGTCCGGGAAGACAGTTCTGCTGGAGACGGGCGA
>DAOVQV010000166.1 GCA_030628445.1 Phycisphaerae bacterium
AAAATACAAAAAAACCTTGACACCACGGTGGCCCAGTAGTAATCAGGTCAACTGGGGTTGGGTCATTTCATTGTTTCAGGTCGTTGTCTCTTCAGTGGTGGCGCTTTTAGCGCAGGGTGAGTTCCGTTTCTCGAGACGGAGACCTGCTGAGGAACGTGGCAGCGGCCTCATTCCTGCCGCATCCTTCAGCAAACCTACCTGCGCCAGGGTAAGGGTCAACGTGTCGGAAAGGAGAGTCAATGATCGGAACCCCACAGTGCTATTCGTGTCCTCGCGCGGAGCGTCTCCGCGCCGAGCAAAGTCGCGACACTTTACTGAAAGGACTGACTCATGCCAACAAGATCGACACTGGCCTTTGCCGGCCTCGCCACCGCGCTGGTGGTAAGCGTATCGGTGGCCGGGGCCGCGAACATCTATGTGGACAATCAACTGGCGGATGACTGCACCAACGGCGAGTATTCCATCGCCAACCGCGACGACTCCGGTTCGGATGGCGACGCCTACAACACTATCCAGGAGGCGGTCGACGTCGTAAGCGCCGGCGATACGATCTACATCCGCAGCGGCACCTTCTACGGTTCCGGCGGTGAGACTTCCCCGGTTGTCAATATGTATGACATCGACGGGACTTCCGCCAACCCGATTCTCATCACCAATTACAACAACGAGACGGTCGTCTGCGACGGGTCCAACCCCACCGAACTGTGGTTCTTCCAGTTGAAGAACTGCGAGTACATCACGATCCACGGGTTGGAGTTCGACAGCGTCAAGCGCCACGGCGTGTACATTGTTTACGACGGATCGATCGGCGACACGAATAACATCACCGTCGAGTACTGTTACGTCCACGACAGCGGCAACGTCGTCTCCGGGGACTACTGGGCGGGTATCAAAAGCGTCGGCCCGGTGCGCCACATTAAGTACTACAGATGCCTCGTCCATGACAGCGGCCAAGGGCTGAGCTTCGGTGAGTCCCCCACGCAGACCACAGGCAGCGCCGCGGTCCCCCCCATCGCCGGGAATACCGGTTACAGCGAAGACATGCCCGAGAACGAATGGGACTCCTGGGAAGGGTGGACCGACTACGCCGCCCGTTACGTCACCGTCGAAGAATGCATGGCGTACGAGTGCTATGGTCGCGACGAGCACACTGATGGCATCGGCGGCAGGTATGTCATCGAGGGTGTGTATAAGAACAACATCTCCTTCAGCAACTGCGACGACAACTTCGACATGATCGGTGCTGTCCGGGTCCAGCTGCTGGGCAATATCAGTTTCAACGCCGACCCGAACGATACCGAGGACGGCGACGGGAATGGCATGAAGCCGGGCGTCCGCGGGGGCCTGGATAACATCGCGGCCCGGAATGTGCTGTTCAACAACCGCCGGGCCGGGCTGGACATGGCCGACACCGAGCGCGCCGAAGTCTACAACAACACCGTCTACAACAATGGGTGGAAGGGCATCTGGCTGGAATCATCGCGCGCTGAGACGGGCGGGGCGAAGATCGTCAACAACATCGCCTCCGGCAACGTTGACGACATCGCCAAGCTGGGTGCGACCAATGTCGTCTGGGCGGACAACAACTGCGTCGCCGACGACAACGACCACAACTGGGCCTTCGACTTGGGCACCGACAGCTTGATTTCAACTGACCCACTGTTCCTCGACGCAGATACGACGGTCGACACGAGCTTCCCCGGCGGGCTTACGATCCCCGAGAAGCTCGCCTACATACGCGACCAGGTTGAGGACATGTTTGCTCTTGCCTCCACCAGCCCGTGCGTCGACGCGGGAACAGCGGTCGCGCCCTACACCGACGGCTATGACGGCAGCGCGCCGGACATGGGGGCTTTTGAGTCCGAAGGCACTGCCTCCAACACTGCACCCACAGCCGACGCCGGGTCCGATGATGAGATTACGCTGCCGAACTATGCGACGTTGGACGGTACGGTGTCCGACGACGGCCTACCCGATCCGCCCGGAAGCCTGACGACCACTTGGTCCAAAGACTCCGGACCGGGAACGGTGACGTTCGGCGATGCCGCAGCTGTGGATACAACGGCCGGGTTCTCGGTTGAGGGTACGTACGTCCTGAAGCTGGAGGCCGACGACGGCACGCTGACCGACAGCGACACTGTCCAGATCGTCGTCAATCCTCAGGGAGCAAACCAGGCCCCCACCGCCAACGCGGGTAGCGACGATGAGATTACGCTGCCCAGCTATGCCACGCTGGACGGGACGGTGTCCGACGACGACCTGCCTGACCCGCCAGCGAGCGTCACGACCACCTGGTCCAAGGATTCAGGACCGGGAACCGTCACCTTCGGTGATTCGGGGGCCGCCGATACAACCGCTGGATTCTCCGCGGCCGGGACGTACGTTCTGAAGTTGGAAGCCTCCGACAGCGATCTTTCCGACAGCGACACCGTCCAGATCGTCGTCAACGAGGAAGGAACCGGCACGGGTCCGTTCCAGGAAGAGGGCGGAACGGTTGTCATGGAGGCGGAGAACTACGACAACAATGATACGCGTAGCGACTGCACCAATGACAATTGGACGCTCGGTACGTCTACCTCAAACTATGTCGGTGACGGGTACATGTGGTCCGGCCTGATGCATCCGAATCAGGAGTCCACCTGGTCCGACGCCTGTGAGATCGGCTACGACATCGATTTCGAGACGGCCGGGACGTACTACATCTGGATTCGCAGGTACTGCACCGGCTCGTCCCAGAACTCCTGCCTCGTGGGCCTGGACGGCACTCAAATCTCGATCGGCAAGTTCGACAACAGCAACAGCGGGCTTGGCGGCCCATGGACGTGGATCTCGACGCCGAGCGCAGCCAACAAGGTCTACATCTCCACCGGCGAGCACACATTCCAAGTCCGGCGGTGTGAGGAAGACTACCGCGTGGACCGGATCATATTGACGACGGACGGCGGCTACACGCCGTCTGGCGATGGTCCTGCCGAGTCTTCGCGCTCCGGGGGCGGACCGAGCAACACGGCCCCGACAGCTGATGCCGGGGCTGACGATGAATGCACGCTGCCGGACTACGCCACGCTGGACGGGACTGTGTCCGATGATGGTTTCCCGCTTTCTCCGGGCGCTGTCACCACCACCTGGACCAAGGATTCTGGGCCGGGAACGGTGACGTTCGGCGATGCCTCTGCCGTCGACACCACTGCCGGATTCTCCGAGGCGGGCGCCTACATCCTGCAACTGGAGGCCTCCGACGGAGACCTGAGCGACTCCGACACAGTCGCCATCACGGTCAACGCCGCAGGTCTGGCGCCGTTCGCCGAAGAAGGCGGCACGGTAGTCATGGAGGCCGAGAACTTCGACACCAACGACACGCGCAGCGACGCGACGGGATGGTGGCTGGAAAGCACCGACTACGCCGGATACGTTGGTGACGGGCACATGGAAGCGCCCGGCGGCGGCACGGAGACGTGGGCCGACGCAGCCGAGTTGACCTACGAGATCGACTTCTCGACGGCCGGGACCTATTACATTTGGGTCCGCCGCTATGCCGACAAGAAGCAGGAGAACACCGCGTTCGTGGGTCTGGACGGAACGCAGATCGGCGGAATCTTCGACGACGAAGAGGCCAACTACGATCAGTGGTACTGGAAGGAACACGGCACCGCGGTGTACATCTCAGCGGCGCAGCATACGTTCAACCTGCGTCGGCGCGAGAAGGAATATGGCGTCGATAGGATCATACTGACGGATGACAGCGGTTACACGCCGTCGGGTAACGGTCCTGCCGAAAGCCCGAGGCAATGATATGAGCAAAGCAGTTGCGCCCCCGACCCCGGCCACGCAAGTGGTCGGGGTCAGGGCCTATGGATGAAACAGTCATCCCCGGTGGCGGTCCGGGAGGTGCTGGAGGGACCTCCCCATCAGCGCCAGCGGTTCCTTTTGCTCGATCGGCCCGGGCGGTCCCCAGTCCATCCACACTCCCACAAAGCTGCGGTCGATATCAGGAACGTACTCGAACTTCCCAACAAAGGTGAATCTTCGGTAGAGCGTGAATTTTTTTGAACTCGCAAATCCGTTCGCTGTCCTCGCTTAACCCATGCCGTGCAGTGATAAACACAAGGGCGTTGCCAAAAACATCTTGACCTGCCCGCCGCACCGGTAGTAGAAGCCAACTTGGGTCAACTCTTTTCAAGGGGCGTTGTCTGAATAGCGCGTTTGTTTGGCCGCGCGATCCACGGATGCGAGTGTTGTCTGTCGCTGTATTTTAT
>DAOVQV010000155.1 GCA_030628445.1 Phycisphaerae bacterium
CCACCGTCTCGGCCGCCAGAATCGCAGTTGCGTGTCTGGGCAATGCGGTGCACCTGCGGGCCGCCTACGAAGCGTACCGGCGGGCCGAGGACCTGAAGGACAAAGGCTCCGAGCCCTCCGTCGCCGGGGCCGAGCTGGATGACGCTGCGGGGAGGCTCGAGCACATAAGTAGGTCCGTCGAGGCTGCATTCGAACTGGCTCGGCGCGAGTGGGACAGGACTCGCCACAAGCGGGATCCCAAAAAGGGGATCTGGCGGGTCGCCTCGACGCCGTGCAAGGCGGACGTCCTGCTTGGGAGGCTCGCGCGGTGCAGAAGCTACAGCGTCAAGCTGGCCGCCGAGTTCCGCCGGGCAATTTCGCGCTATCGCCGCGGCGGGTTGTTCCCGGGGGGTTTGGGCTGATCAGCTCTCGCCTAGGTCCTTGGCGATCATCTCGGCCGCACGCTTTCCAGACATCAGCATCCCTCCGAAGATCGGTCCCATGCGAGGCCCGCCCAGGATCGCGCACACGCTCATCCCCGCCAGCCAAAGACCGGGAAAAACCTCGCAGACATTCTCGACCACGAAGGTCTCTCCGGCCTCGGCGTTCATCGGTCCTTCGACGGCGGTCGGCGCCATCAGTTTCTTATCCAACAACTGTCGCTTCTTGAGGGACGCGACCACGGCGGCTTCGTGTCCGGTGGAATCGATTATCGCCCGCCCCGACAGCGTGATCGGATCTACGTGAAACACTCCCGACGCAGGCGTTGAGTTGACCACGACGCCGACGGCCCGGCCGTCTTTGACGGCGAGGTCCTCCACGGTCATCGCGTTGAGGATCGTCGCCCGGGCCTGGATCGCCGCCAGACATAGCCCCGCGGCCATCTCGACCGTATCGACGGTATGCAGCGGGCCCTTGTATGGCTCGTGCCGCACGCCCACGTCGTCAAGGATCTTCAGGGCCTCGTCCTGGACGACGGCTTGGTTCATGCACATTCCACCTCCCCAGATCCCTCCGCCGACGGAAAGCCGCTTCTCGATCACTGTCACCTTCAGGCCCCGCTTGGCGAGGTAATACGCGCCCGCCATCCCGGCCGGGCCTGCACCGACGAAGATGACGTCGCTGACGATGTGCTCGGTCAGCTTCTTGTAGTACGAGTCGATGATTGCTCTGGTTACCTCGATATCCTGTAACTGGTTCATGCTGACGGTCCTTTCGGCTTCACCGGATCAGGAGCTGACAAAGAACTCGCCGTCGTAGGCGGCGTAGTGCTCCAGCGTCTTCTTGTGAATGGGGACGATGTCCTCGGGCAGCTCGTCGAGGCCGAAGAAGCGCACCTCGCTGCCTTCGATACCGTCGGCGCTGGGATCCCCCGTCCATCGCCGCACGACAAAGGCCATCGAGAACGGCTGGACCTGATCGCCGTTGGGGTAGCTGAACCGCTGTGACGCCCCGGAGTAAAGGGCCATCGGTTCGGCCTCCAGCACGGTCAGGGAAGTCTCTTCGGCCACTTCGCGCTTGAGGGCCTCTAAGGCGGTCTCGTCCAGTTCCACGCTCCCGGCCGGGAGACCCCACAGCGGCATGTCGAGACGCCGCTGCAGCAGCACCTGTCCGCTGTCGTTGACGATTATGGCCCGCACGCCTGGAATCATAATCAGGCGCGACCCGACAAGCTTCCGTATCTCCTGTAAATAACCATCCATTTCGTCGTGCCCCAAGTTGCGTAAGTTTGCCAGAACCGACCGGGGTGGGCAATGGTCAAATTCTATCGCGCGGGCGAATCGTCTTGATTCCGACACGTCGACCCCTTAGTATTTCCGTCGTCGACGGTCCGCTAAGGCGGGCCGTCATTGTTCAACGACCGACAGTGGATCCGGCGCTTTACAGAGCACAGCACGGAGCGAGAGACGTGAAATACAATTGCGTCGTATGCGTCAAGCAGGTTCCCGACACTAAACGAATCACCGGCGATGCGATGACCGAGGAGGGGACGGTAAACCGCGGCGCGCTGCCGGCCGTTTTCAACCCCGAAGACCTCAACGCGCTGGAGCAGGCGCTTTGGATCCGCGACGAATACGGCGGGACGGTGACCGTCCTGACGATGGGCCCGCCGACGGCGTGCGAGGTGCTTCGCGAGGGGTTGTACCGCGGCGCGGACCAGGTCGTGCTGATTACCGATCGGGCAGCGGCGGCGTCGGATACGCTGGCGACCAGCTATATCCTTTCCTGCGCCGTTACGAAGTTCTCGCCGGACATTGTGCTTTGCGGTCGCCAGGCGATCGACGGGGATACCGCCCAGGTCGGACCGCAGTTGGCACAGAAACTTACCTTCCCGGTAATCTCCTACCTGGAGGAGTTGGTGGGGCTGGATGACGGGAAGATCACAGTGCGGCGAAACATCGGGAATGGGTGGGAGGTGGTCTCGTCCAAGCTGCCTGTCCTGCTTACGGTGACCGGATCGGCGAATATCCCCCGCCCGCCGGGGGCCAGGCGGATGATGAAGTATAAGAAGGCCCGCAGCGCCGCCGAGCTTACCGGGCAAGTCGCCGATGAAATGCCCGATGCATCCCAGCAGGAAAAGGCCACCGAGGTCAAGAAACGCTGCGAGGCCCTGAAGGGCAGGGGGCTGCTTCTTGAGCAGTGGTCCCTGGACGACATCGAGGCCGACCTCGCATGGTGCGGGCGCGACGGGAGCCCAACGAAGGTCCACCGCGTCCAGTCCATCGTCTTAGCCGGAGGGGAATACCGCGAGTTTCCGCCGACCGATGAGGGCATCGCGGAACTGGTCGGCGACCTGATTGAGGACCATACGATAGGATAGTGCGGTAACCAGTTAACCAATCAACCAGGATGAAAGATGATCGACGTAAACAAGCAAGGTGAGGTGTGGGTCTTTGCGGAGCAGGAATCGGGTAAGCTTTCCGAGGTCCCGCTGGAGCTTCTGGTTAAGGGCCGCCAATTGGCCGATGCGCTGTCCGTGCCGCTGGCGGGGGTTCTGTTGGGCGACGGCGTGGCCGGACTGGCCGATACGCTCATCGCCCACGGGGCCGAAAAAGTCTATCTCGCAGAGCATCCGCTGCTGGGACATTATCAGGCCGCCGGTTACGCCCGCGTGCTGTGCGACCTGGTCGAACAGCACAAACCGCAGATTTGCATCTACGGGGCCACCCCGCTGGGGCGCGACCTCGCCCCGACGGTGGCCAGTGCGATGTGGTGCGGCCTGACCGCCGACTGCACCGACCTGCAGATCGGTGACCACACCGACCCGATCACCAAGCAGCAATATGAGAAGCTGATGCTGCAGATACGTCCGGCCTTCGGCGGCAGCGTGATCGCCACCATCGTCAACTTCGACCGCTGGCCGCAGATGGCTACCGTGCGCGAGGGCGTCATGCCGCTAGGCGCCCCCCAATCCGGGCGCAAGGGCCAGGTCATACGTTTCAAGGCCGATCTGGACGGTGCGACGCTGCCTCTGGAACTGATCGAGACGCGCCGCCGGGCGAAGAAGGTGAACCTAAAGGCCGCCCGCATCATCGTCTCCGGCGGCGCCGGCGTCGGGAGTAGAGAGAACTTCCGCCTTGTCTGGGACCTGGCCAACTCCCTTGGCGCAGCCGTCGGCGGGAGCCGTGCGGCCGTGGACTTGGGCTACGTCGATGACGATCATCAGGTCGGACAGACCGGGACGACCGTTCGGCCGGCCCTGTACGTCGCCTGCGGGATCAGCGGGGCCGTCCAGCACAGAGCCGGCATGGCCGAGTCGGCGAAGATCCTGGCGATAAACGACGATCCTGAAGCACCGATCTTCTCGGTGGCGCATTACGGGATCGTGGGCGACTTGAACGATGTGATCCCGAAGATGATCAAGGCCATCCGTGGCGGCGCCGGCGTCAAAGGCGCGGCCGAGGTCGCTAAGGCTTAGAAAGAGGGCGCGCAATGGCCAATTTCTATACCGATAACGAAGACATCCGGTTCATCTTCCATCACATGGACCTCGAGCGGATCGCGGGGATCATGGAGGAGGATTTTAGCTTCTGCCAGGAGTTCGATTTCGCTCCCGAAGACACCGCGGACGCCTTGGACAACTATGAGCGGATTCTGACCTCGCTGGGCGAACTGGCCGGCGACGTTATCGAACCGACTGCGGAAGATACCGACCGGGCGGGGAACACGCTCAACGAGGACGGATCGGTTACTTACGCTCCCGGTATCGCTGATGCGGTCAGGCGCCTGGGCCAGGCCGATCTGATGGGGTTTACCCTCCCGTACCGCTACGGCGGGCTGAATTGTCCGAACCTGATCTACACGATGTCCAACGAGATCGTCAGCCGGGCCGACGCGGCCTTGATGAACATCTACGGGCTGCAGGGAATCGCCGAGACGATCAACGCTTTCGCCTCCGAGGACATCAAGGCCGAATACCTCCCGAAGATGGCCCGCGGCGAGTGGACGGGCGCGATGGTGCTTACCGCGCCCGACGCCGGGTCAGACCTGCAGGCCGTCAAGACACGCGCGTAC
>DAOVQV010000052.1 GCA_030628445.1 Phycisphaerae bacterium
AAAACGGCAGGAATAGTGTTCGGCACTTCTTGATTTGGAAGTTTGTTCGGGATTTGGAATTTGATATTTGGAGCTTTCGGCGCCGCGCCTTAAGAGTCCTCAAATGCCGTCGGAAAAGCGACAATACAGCCCCGTCACCCCCGACATAGCGGCCAAGGCGGCGAAGATTGTCGGCGAGAAATTCGTCATCTTCGGCGACACGGAGAAGCTCGAACCGTATTCGCACGACGAGATCCCCGAGACCCGCTACGCACACACCCCCGAGTGCGTCGTCCGGCCGCGCACAGCGGAAGAGATCTCGGGGATCATGAAACTCGCCAACGCCGAGCGTATCCCCGTCACCCCGCGCGGGGCCGGGTCGGGCCTATCCGGCGGGGCCGTGCCCATCTGCGGCGGGATCGTCCTGCTGTTCGACCGGATGAACAGAATCCTCCAGATCGATCGCCGGAACATGGTTGCTGTCGTGGAACCCGGCGTGGTGACGAACGAGATCAACGTCGCGGTGAAGGAGTACGGGTTGTTCTACGCGGGGTATCCGATGAGCCTGGAGACGTGTTACATCGGCGGGAACGTAGCGGAGAACGCCGGTGGCGGCAAGGCCGTCAAGTACGGAGTGACCGAGCGGTACGTCACGGGCCTGGAGCTGGTCACGCCCACGGGGCAGATCGTCCAAATGGGCGGAAAGCTGGTCAAAGACGTGACGGGGTACAACCTCATCGGACTGATGCTGGGCTCGGAGGGTACGCTGGGGATCTTCACCAAGATCACACTGAAGCTCATCCCATCCCCCAAGGCCTCAGCCGATCTGCTGTGCCTTTTCCAGACTCCCCAGCAAGCGATAGCAGCAGTCCCGCTCATCCAGACCACCAGCGGGATCATCCCAACCGCAATCGAGTTCATGGACGCCGCCGCCGTCAAAGCATCGGCCGAATACCTCAACGAATCCATTCCTTACGAGCGGGCCGGCGCGATGCTGCTGATTACCATCGACGGGCCCGACACCGAGCAGGTCGAGCAGCAGTACGAGGCCATAGGCGAGCTGTCCCAGCAGGCCGGGGCGTTTGAAGTATACGTCGCCGACAACTACACGACCTCCGAGCGAATCTGGAGGGTCCGCCGGAACATCGGTGAGGCACTGGCGACGATTACCGACTACCAAAGCAGCGAGGACCTGGTCGTTCCCCCGGCGTCGATCCCTAAGCTTGTAGAAGGAATGGGCAAGATCGCAGCTAAGTACGACGTGGCGATCCCATGCTACGGCCACGCCGGCGACGGGAACATGCACACGCGCGTGGTGATGAACCCCGACTGGGCGGTGGACAAGTGGGACCAGACACTACCGCGGATACTGACCGACCTGTACAAGCTCACGGCGGCCCTGGGCGGTACGATCTCCGGAGAGCACGGGATCGGCCACAAGCGAAAACCCTATCTGGGCCTGGTCCTTTCGGCCGAGGCCATCGAGATGATGCGCTCGGTCAAACGCGCCCTGGACCCGAACAACATACTGAACCCCGGTAAAATATTTGACGTGTAGGTAACCAACACATGGAGCCGATGATGTCGTATTTCAACGAGCTGGAAGAGTGGTTCGATAAGCTGATTCACTGGGCGAATCTGCGCAACGAACAGCAAGTTAACGTTACCCCTAGAATCAATAAGCTCACGCGGGTAGTGAAGACTCTCACAAAAGAGCTGACGCGCTGCGACCCGGCGCCGCATGTCGCCCAAGACGAGCCCAACACTTTGACCGAAATCCGCGCCCTGCGCCCGCCGGGTCCGCGCAGGGTTTGGGATCGCTTCCGCCCTGCACAGTACGCCAAGCGCCTGCGCGGGGCATGGCTCACCCGGGCGGCAGGATGCACCCTAGGAGCGCCCGTCGAGGGCAGCAGCGTAGAAGATATGCAGCGGCTTGCCGCACACGCCAAGGTCCAGTTCCCCCCAACCGACTACTGGCCCGTCGTCCCGCACCCGCACAGAAAGCGATACGGCCTTGACGTCGGCGCAGCCTATACACGCGACCGGATGCGGTACATCCCCGTTGACGACGACCTTGTCTACACGATCCTGGGCTTGTTGATTCTGGAAGACTACGGGCCCAACTTTACGACCGCCGACGTAGCAAAGGCGTGGGTGAAATACCTACCGCTGGGGTGCACGGCTGAGCGTGTGGCCCTGAAGAACCTGAAGGCCGGTGCAAGCTGGCGGATCTGCGGCACCAAGAACAATCCATACATGGAGTACATCGGCGCCGATATTCGCTCCGATCCGTGGGGGTACGCCGCCCCCGGGTTCCCTGAAAAGGCGGCCGAGCTGGCGTACCGCGACGCCTACATCTCCCACCGCTACAGCGGGATATACGGAGCGATGTATTTCGCGGCGACAATCGCGGCCGCGTTCGCCGTGGATGATCCGCTCGACGCCTGCCGTATCGGGCTTACCGAGATCCCGCGCCGGTCCCGCCTTCACCGCGACCTTACCTGGGCGCTGCGACAGGCCCCCAGAATCACCGATTACCTCCACGCCCGGCGCCTTGTCGATAAGCGGTTCGGCCCGATGAGCAGCGTCCACACCAACAACAACGCCGCCCTTACGATTTTCGGGCTCGCCCTGGGCGGGCGCGACGTAACCGAGGTCATCGGAAACACGGTGGCGATGGGTATGGACAACGACTGCACTGCCGCCACCGCGGGCAGCATCGTCGGGGCCGTCGTGGGCGCATCGAACGTCCCGGCGCACTGGTACCGCCCCTTCCGCAACAAGGTCCGCACCTACATCAACGCCCGCGAATGGTTCAAAACCTCCGACCTCCTCCGGCGCTTCGGCGACGTCGCACGGGCCGTCTGGACTGGTCCGATCTGACCACCCAATAGGAAAAGGACCGCCTTAACATGACGGTCCTTTCCGTCTCCCCACTGTTTGAAAGCCCAAAGCTTCGACGGGCCCGACCGCTCCTTCGGTCAGCGGCGCACCGCCGCTTTGGATCTCCTCATTCGCTTGGTAGTATTGGATGCGCCTTTGCGCTTTCGCTTTCGTCGCCGCCCCGGCTCCGGAACGTCCGGTTTCGGGATGCGAACCGGGTGCTCCGCGACCGTCTTCAGTGCCTTCCGGACATTCGGGGCGAACAGGTCCGCCTTGACCTCCTCAGCCAGCCCGCCGGCCCGGTTGAACACACCGCCGGCTGCCAGAATCTGCATATTCTGGCAGACACCCACCTCCCGGATATAGTCGCTCAGTTTGCGAACCGCAGGTACATCCTCCGGCTTGGCGCCGTAGACGCAAAGGACGTCCGGATCGAGCTTCCCGATCAGCTGAAGCAGTTCGTCGTTGGGCACCCCCGAGCCCACAAACCAGACGCTCCACCCCTCCGCCTCAAACAGGTCCGCGACGATTTGAGCACCCAGCTCGGCCGTCTCACTGTTTCCGCAGACAACGACCATCCGCTTCCCGCATTTCGGCTTGCGAGCCAGGTATCCGTGGAGCTGATCCGCGATCATCCGGTTGATCCGCGTGGCCATATGCTCCACCACGCGTGGGATTCGGTCTTCGCGATACAGCTTCTCGATCTGCTCCATCGCGGGCCAGATTATCGATTCCAGCAACTTCCCCGCTCGGACCCCACGGTCCTGCGCCGCGAAGATAAGCTCTCGGGCTCCACACCGCTTCCCTGCGAACAAGTGCTCCAAATACTGCTTAAAAAGGTCAGCTATGGTCATCTTAGAGTCCCTTTTACTTCCGCGCTGCGGTCTGTGCCGCTCGCTTCTTCATCTGTAAGCCATGTCGACAACATATCTTGCGGCCAGTCTACCGGATGCTGCTTGTATCGAAATGCGAGTGGGGAAAAGGCTGTGTTAAGATAGGTAAGTGGCATAGTATACATAAGGTCGGTAGAAGCCGCAAGAAAGCTTGAGGAAAATACATAAAATACAGAACATTTCTCGGGCCCCTGGACGGCATCCACCAACGCGCCACCGCAGCCCCTACTGTACTGAGCACTTAACGATTGGATGTGTCTGGTCCAGGGCGAGCGAGGACGAGACTGGCAAGGAGGGCGAAGCAGGTCCCGTCGGGATCGATGCAGCGCGACGACGCCAGGCGACCCCGCAGCCGCCCTCGGCGGCACAGACAAGCGTTAAGCGCTCTTGGGCCGCCACTGGTGCCCCAAGTGCTGTTCGCCTTCCAGCTTATCCACCGTCGCACCTGCCCGAACCGGTGCACCGATCCGTCCTGACGCCCAGCCTTGTGTGCAGGTCGAATGCTAACGCGGCCGATCCAAAGCCCTCGCGCCATTTCCATCCGACCGCAGGGCCGAAACTTGTACGACCCGTGCATTTCCATTACCTTATTCGCACGATGCGTACAGGCTTCGGATACGACATCCACCGGCTCGCCCCCGGCCGACGACTTATCCTCGGTGGGGTTCGCATAGAGCATGACAAGGGCAGTGTCGCCCACAGTGATGGCGACAGTGTATTGCACGCTTTATGCGACGCCATACTCGGCGCGATAGCGGGCGGCGACATTGGCGAGCTATTCGATCCGGCCGACCCGCAATGGGCCGACGCGGACAGCCGCATCTTCGTCGAAGGTGTCCTGAAAGTAGCACACGACGGCGGGTGGAAGGTGGGCAACTGCGACATAACGATAATCGCCGAGGAACCGAAGCTGTCGCCCCACCGACTCCAGATGAGACAGAACATTTCCCGAATGCTTCAGGTGCCCTTGGACGCGGTGTCCGTCAAGGCGAACACGAACGAGGGTCTTGGCGAGATCGGCGCCGGCGAGGCGATCGCGGCTGTTGCTGTGGTTGTGATGGTGAAAGATTAATCTCCCCCAAAGCGGTCACGAGCAAGACGAACACATGCTTCGACTGTACAACACGATGACGCGAAACGTGGATGATTTCGCCACGATCGAGCCGCGCCAAGTCTCCCTCTACACGTGCGGCCTGACCGTCTACAACTACGCCCACATCGGGAACCTGCGGACATACATCTTCGAGGATATCCTCAAGCGCATCCTTCGCAGGTGCGGGTATGACGTGAACCACGTCATGAACATCACGGACGTCGGGCACCTGGTCTCGGACGCCGATGACGGCGAAGACAAGATGGAACTGGGAGCCCGGCGGGAAGGTAAGACCGCCTGGCAGATCGCCGAGTTCTACCAGGGGGCATTCGTAAACGACCTCCATCGCCTCAACATCATCGAGCCGGACATCTGGTGCAAGGCGACGGACCACATACAAGAGCAGATCGACCTGGTCCGCAAGCTTGAACAGAAGGGCTTCACGTACATCACCGACGACGGCGTGTATTTCGATACGTCCAAGCTGGACGACTACGGGAAGCTCGCACGCCTCGATATCGAAGGGCTCCAGGCCGGGGCTCGAATAGAGATGGCCCCTGGGAAAAAGAACCCCACCGATTTTGCCCTGTGGAAGCTCTCCCCGGCCGATCAGCAGCGCCAGATGGAGTGGGACAGCCCGTGGGGTGCGGGGTTTCCCGGGTGGCACATCGAGTGCTCGGCGATGGGGATCAGGTACCTCGGCGAGCACGTGGACATCCACTGCGGCGGCGTGGACCACATCGCCGTCCACCACACCAATGAGATCGCCCAGGCCGAGGCGGCGCTGGGGCATGAGTGGGTCCGCTGGTGGATCCACGGCGAGTTTCTGATATTCCCGCAGGGGCGGACGGGCGAGGAAGCCAAGATGTCCAAATCGTCCGGCGAGTTTATCACGCTGGATACGCTCACCGAGCGGGGGTACGAGCCGCTCGTCTACAGATACTTCTGCTTCAACGCGCACTACCGCCAGCAGTTGGCCTTCACCTGGGACGGGATGGACGCGGCCAAAGCAGCGGTCGCCCGGCTCAAGCGGGCCGTGCTGGACCTGCGCAGCCAATACACCGGAGACGATCAGCCCATCGCACGCTGGGTTGCACAGTTCGACGAGGCGGCCGAGGACGATCTGAACGCACCTCGCTGCCTGGCGGCGATGTGGGGCGCCATAAAGGACACCGCCCCCAAAGGCGAAATCTACGCCACGCTGCTGGAGATGGACGCCGTGCTGGGCTTTGGCTTTGAGAAAATGCAAGAAGAAGCCCTGCCCATACCCGCAACCGAGATCGAAAAGCGAATTGCCGACCGCAACGCCGCCCGTGAAGCAAAGGACTTCGTCACGGCAGATCAGATCCGTCAGGAACTAGCCCAAATGGGTATCGAGCTGATGGATTCAGCCGAAGGGACGACCTGGCAGAAAAAGTGACGCCTTTCAGCTTTCAGCTTTGAGCTTTCAGCTTTAATATCTACGCATGCCTCGGACAAGGACGTCCAGATATCGCATCGTCGGGATCGACCCCGGTCTGAACGTGACCGGTTATGCGGTCGTGGATTTCGGTCCGTGTGAGCCGGAAATCGTCGAGGCCGGGACGCTGACGACCAACGCCAAGGCCGCTCTTCCCGACCGGATCACCGAACTGTACGCCGCCCTCACCGAGGTGCTGGGCGAGACCACCCCCGACGCCGCCGCCATCGAGCAACTCTATTCGCACTACAAGCACCCCCGGACCGCGATCCTTATGGGCCACGCCCGCGGCGTGGTAATGCTGGCGTGCTCGCAGGCGGGTCTCGCCATCCGCAACCTATCGGCGACCGAGGTCAAAAAGTCCCTTACCGGGAACGGGCACGCGTCGAAGCAGCAGGTCCAGCGGGCCGTAAAGTCCGTCTGCGCCCTGAAAGAAATACCCTCCCCCCCCGACGTGGCCGATGCCCTGGCGATCGCGCTTTGTGCGGGCAGAAGGTTGAAGCGGTGAGGTTTGTCGCGGACAATACGGTTCAATGATTGTGTTACTTGTCCGCTCGCTTAGCGACGGCGGGTAATTGGTGCGGAGATGATTGCGAGAATTTGCGGCAGATTGGAGCAGGTCAGCGACGCCGCCGTCCTGATTGACACCGGCGGCGGGCTTTGGCACGAGGCGCTGATCCCGGCGTGCGACGTCGAACGCCTCACCCGGCGGACGGGACAGGAGGTGATCCTGCACACCATCCACTACCTCGAGGGCGACCCGTCGCACGGACAGGTCATCCCGCGACTGGTCGGTTTTACCTGCGAGGAGGACCGGGAGTTCTTCCGAGCCTTCACGACGGTGAAGGGTATTGGGATCCGCAAGGCGCTGCGGGCGCTGGCCAGGCCGGTCACGGAAATCGCCGCTGCGATCCAGGCCAAGGACGCCAAGTTCCTTATCGCCCTACCAGAGATCGGGCGCCGAACGGCCGAGCAGGTCATCGCCGAGCTGCACGGGAAGGTGGAGCAGTTCGCCGGCGAGCCGGCCCCGGTAACATCGCCCGAGCTGCCGGAGCCCGGGGCCGAAGCCGTCGCCGTGCTCGTCCAACTCGGGGAGCGGCGGGCGGACGCGGCGGCACTGGTCCAGCGTGCATTGACCGTAGCGCCGGACCTGACGACGCCGGAGGCGATATTGCAGCAGGCATATCGCCTCAAGGCAGGAGGCTCGTAAGGCGGGAAAGAGCAAAACGAACATGGGCAGAGAACGGATAATCTCATCGAATAGCACAAGCGTCGAGGATGAGCAGTTCAACATCACCCTGCGGCCTACCCGGCTGGATGAGTGCATCGCCATGGGCGACCTGCTGGAGAAGCTCCGCATCGCCATCGAGGCGGCCCGCCAGCGTGACGAGCCGATGGAGCACGTGCTGCTGCACGGCCCGCCGGGGCTGGGAAAGACGACGCTGGCGTACATAATCGCCCATGAGATGACCAGCACCATCAAGGTAAGCTCCGGTCCCGCCCTTACGCGGCCCAGCGACCTGGTTGGAATCCTGACCAACCTGGAGCGCCGCGACGTGCTGTTTATCGACGAGGTCCACCGCCTCCCGGCGGCGGTGGAAGAGTACATCTACCCGGCGATGGAGGATTACAAGGTCGATTTCGTTGTCGATTCGGGGATGCACTCCCGCACGATCAACTTACCGCTAAAGCCCTTCACGCTGATCGGCGCAACGACGCGGGCGGGGCTACTGAGCCCGGCGCTGCGGACGCGGTCCGGGATTACGCACCCCATGCAGTACTGGAGCGACGAGGAGCTTTTCGCCAGGGCGAAG
>DAOVQV010000076.1 GCA_030628445.1 Phycisphaerae bacterium
GCGCTTTCGACTCTGCGGGATATGAAGATCCAAAGATGGCGTAAAGTCCGCCTCGGTGTCGGAGCAGCTCGACGCGACTTCCCCTTCCCCGTCGTACAGCACCGCACGGAGTGTTAATCCTGTCTTGCATCCTGCAATTGGCTGCTCAAGTCGGACAGTTGACTCGCCTACGAAGGGCGTTATCTTTGGGCGTTGCAGATAGATTTGCGGGACGGGCTCCATCCAGACGCTCTGCCAGATTCCCGTTGTCCTGGTGTACCAGCATCCGTGATTGTGGGGGAGCTTCGATTGTTTCCCGCCCGGTTGGGCCCGCTGGGTGAAGTCCCGGGCGCGGACGACAATTGTCGCGTCTTGTCCGGCCGAGACGACACAGCCCAAGTCGCAGCTAAACGGCGTAAACCCGCCACGGTGTCGGCCCACTTCCACACCGTCGACCCAGACGGTCGTGTCGTAATCGACCGCTTGGAAGTGCAGCAGGATTCGTTTGTCCGCCCAGCTGTCGGGAATCTTGACGCCCCGCCGATACCAAACCGCGTTCAGGAAATCCGTCTTACCGATTCCCGATAGCTGCGATTCCGGGCAGAATGGAACGAGGATTTGCTCCGCAAGATCTCTGTCGCGCAGACCGCGGTCCAGGCCGTTGTCGCCGGTGTCAATCTCGAACTGCCATATGCCATTGAGGGACAACCAGTCCTTGCGGACGAACTGCGGACGCGGGTATTCATTGCGAGGAATGTTCATCTCGGGATCCTCACGCCGTTATCTCAGCGAATATCTCCAACCCTATTGAACCGACGGAAAGGAAGTTACAGGCGCCCTTTTCGATACGCCACAAGAAAACCCCCTGCCCCGTTCGGACCACGGGCTTGTCTTACAGCGCATCGCAATTGATATGATTACGGTTTTTGTTCGCCGCTTTCGCCGTACTGCATCTGGGCCATTTGCTTGAGCATGTCCCAGCGGCCGGCGAAGTCCTTGCTCGCCTGGGCGGCCAGGACCTTGGCGTCCTCGGGCTTCAAGCTCGTCAGCATCTTGAAGCGGGTTTCCTTGTAGGCGTAGTCCGTAAAGGACATCGTCGGTTCCTTCGAGTCCAGCTGGAGCGGGTTCTTCCCTTGCTCGCCCAGCCGTGGATCGAACCGGTAAAGGGGCCAGGCGCCGCAGGCCACCGCCGCCTTTTGCTGCTCAAAAGCGGTGGTCATGTTGATCCCGTGTGCTATGCAGTGGCTGTAGGCGATAATCATGCTTGGGCCTGGGTAGCTCTCGGCCTCCAGAAAAGCCCGCACGGTCTGAACGTCCGAGGCGCCCATGGCCACCTGGGCGACGTAGATGGTCCCGTACGTCATCGCGATCATCCCCAGGTCCTTCTTGGGGACGGGCTTTCCGCCGGCGGCGAACTTGGCCACGGCCGCACGGGGCGTCGCCTTGGAGCACTGCCCCCCGGTATTGGAGTACACCTGCGTATCCAGCACGAGCATGTTGATGTCCCGCCCGCTTGCCAGCACGTGATCCAATCCGCCATACCCGATGTCGTACGCCCACCCATCGCCGCCCAGCGCCCAGACGCTCTTGTGCACAAGGGCGTCGGCGACGCTGAGAAGCTGAATCGCCCTCGGATCGCCGCTGCCGGTTAGCTTCTTCTTCAACTGGTCCACTCGCGCCCTTTGTTCGGCGATACCGGCCTCGGTGGTTTGGTCGGCGTTCAGCAGGTCCTTGGTGAGTTCGCTTCCGATGGCGTCCTTAAGCTCGTCGACAAGCTCGCCGGCGTACTCGTTTCGCTTATCCAGCGTCAGCCGGAATCCGAAGCTGAACTCCGCGCAATCTTCGAACAGCGAGTTGTTCCAGGTCGGGCCGCGCCCGTCTTGGTTGACGCTGTATGGGGTTGTGGGCAGGTTCCCGCCGTAGATGCTGGAGCAACCGGTCGCGTTCCCGATGATGGCCCGGTCGCCGAACAGTTGCGAAAGCAGCTTAACGTAGGGAGTCTCACCGCAACCTGCGCATGCGCCGGAGAACTCAAATAGAGGGCGGCACAACTGGGTGCCTTGGACCGTCCTGAGGTTCAGCTTGCTGCGGTCATAGTCCGGTATCGACAGGAAAAACTCCCA
This sequence comes from Phycisphaerae bacterium, assembly GCA_030628445.1. GTDB lineage: Bacteria > Planctomycetota > Phycisphaerae > SM23-33 > SM23-33 > DAOVQV01. The sequence goes on from DAOVQV010000076.1 coordinate 2,103, forward strand.
GTTGGCTCGCTCCTGGGTGCGCAACGGCGGCTGGAATTCCATGTTGATCGCCTTGCGATCAGGCCGGGTCTTGTTCTTGCCCGGGCATACGAACACGCACGCCCCGCACCCGGTGCAGTCCTCCGGTGCGATCTGGATGGTCCATTTCATCCCGGCAAAGTCCTTCCGCTTGGCGTCGGCTGATTTGAAAGTGGTGGGGGCGTTGGCCAGCAGGGCCGGGTCGTACACCTTCGGCCGAATAGTTGCGTGCGGACAGGCGATGGAGCACTTGGCGCACTGGATGCAGACGTCCGGGTCCCAGACCGGGATCTCCAGTGCGATATTGCGCTTCTCCCATTGCGTGGTTGCAATCGGCCAGGTCCCGTCGGGCGGCATGGCGCTTACGGGGATTTCGTCCCCGTGACCGGCCATGATCTTCGCCGTGACGTCCTGGACAAACTGGGGGGCCTCGGGTGGTACGAGGGGGGGCTTTTCGATTGTGCTTGTAGCCTTCTGGGGCACCTTGATCTCGTGAAGATTCGCGATGGCCTGATCGACCGCGTCGTAATTCTTCTGCACGATGTCTTCACCCTTGCGGCCGTAGGTCTTCTTTATGGTCTCCTTGATCTTGGCGATCGCTTGGTCCTGCGGTAAGATCCCGGACAGATAAAAGAAGCACGTCTGCATGATGGTGTTGATCCGGGTGCCCATGCCCGTCTGCTTGGCGACCTCGTAGGCGTTGATCGAGTGGAACTTCAGCTTCTTGTCGATAATCTGCTGTTGGATCGGTCTGTGCAGCTTGTCCCAGACTTCATCCGCCGAGTACGGCGCGTTCAAGAGGAACGTCGCGCCGTCGATCGCAGCGTCCAGGACGTCGTATCGTTCAAGGAACGTGAACTGGTGACAGGCGACGAAGTTGGCCTGGTTGACCAGGTAACTGGAGCGTATCGTTCGCGGCCCGAAACGCAGATGGCTGACTGTAATGCTGCCTGCCTTTCTTGAGTCATACACGAAGTAGCCCTGCGCGTGGTTATCGGTCTCCTCGCCGATGATTTTGATGGAGTTCTTGTTGGCCCCGACCGTTCCGTCGGCGCCGAGCCCGTAGAAAAGTGCCCGTACCACGTCGTCTGTTTCGGTCCCGAACGACGGGTCGTAGGCGAGGCTGGTGTGCGTGACGTCGTCGTTTATACCGATGGTGAAATGGTTCTTGGGTGCGGACTTGGTCATTTCATCGAAGACCCCCCTGACCATCGCCGGCGTGAATTCCTTGCTGGACAGCCCGTACCTCCCGCCGATGACCTTGATGTGGCTTTGCGTTTCGGTGAAGGCATTGACGCAATCGAGATACAGCGGCTCGCCGGCGGCTCCGGGCTCTTTCGTGCGGTCCATGGCGGCGATGATCTTGGTGGTCTTGGGTAAGGCGGCGACGAACGCCTCGTTGCTGAACGGCCGGTACAGGTGGATCTTCACCAACCCGACCTTTTCGCCTTTTTCGACGAGGTAATCGACGCACTCGTGCGCTGCTTCGCCGCCGCAACCCATGATCACCATCACCCGCTCGGCGTCGGGGGCGCCCACGTAGTCGAACAGGTGGTACTGGCGGTTTGTGAGCTTGGCGAACTTGTCCATGCTCTTCTGGACGATTTCGGGGCAGGCGATGTAATAGGGGTTGACGGTTTCTCGTCCTTGGAAATAGACATCCGGATTCTGGCTCGTACCGCGAAGGACGGGGCTGTCGGGGGTCATCGCCCGGCGGCGGTGGGCCAGGACCAGCTCGTCGTCCATCATCGCCTTCATGTCCTCGCGGGTCAGTGCTTCGACCTTCGCGACCTCGTGCGAGACGCGGAAGCCCTCGAAGAAATGAACAAACGGGACGCGGGCCTCCAAGGTGGCGGCGGAGGATATCAGCGTCATATCCATCGCCTGCTGGACGGACCCGGACGCCAGGAGCCCAAACCCGGTTCCGCGAACGGCCGTCACGTCGCTGTGATCCCCGAAGATGCTCAGCGCCTGACACGCCAGTGACCGCGCCGAGACGTGAAACACCGTGGGAGTAAGCTCACCGGCGATCTTGTACATGCTCGGGATCATCAGCAACAGGCCCTGAGAAGCGGTAAACGTGGTCGTCAGCGACCCGCTCTGCAGCGCCCCGTGAACGGCTGCCGACGCGCCGCCCTCGGACTGCATCTCCACGACCAGCGGAATCGTACCCCAGATGTTCTTTTGCCCTTCGGCGCTGTAGGCGTCGGCGTACTCGCCCATGTCGCTCGACGGGGTGATCGGGTAGATCGCGATGACCTCGTTGATCTTGTGAGCGACGTATGCGACCACCTGATCGCCGTCCATCATTACCGTCCGTCGTGACATCTTTCTGTTCCTTCGTCTGATTTGAGAACCGTCTTTGTGCCCGAGACCGCAGCACTGCGCAATCTATTCGGTGGAATGTGACTTCAGTTCGACCGGTAAGGCAAGATAAGGTATTGTGCAGATTCGGATGTGTATTTCAACGTGTTTTGTGTTTTCGCCTTGGCGAAAGTTCCCCAAGGGCTCCACCTGGTTACTCGGTGCGGCACATTGTGCGGCGGGGCGTTTGACCGTCCAGCAGGGCGGTGGGACAAGGGTGCTTTGGGCGCCTGCCAAAGCTGCCTTTCAAGCTGCGGCACCCGGCCGTTATGGCATGGCCCGGGCGCGCCATAAATCAAGCGAACATCCGTAGTGTAAAGGCTTTAGATCCGTGGCATAGTGGTTGCACGTTGTTTTCATGTGTTGCTGTACGTACTTAATGCACAGAAGGTATCGCGGCCTCCAAGAGGACGAAAATACAATGGCATCGAAAAAGATTATTGGGATCGACCTAGGGACGACCAACAGCGTCGTATCCGTTATGGAAGCGGCTGTCCCGAAGGTGCTGATTAACCAGCAAGGTGGGAGGCTTACCCCTTCCGTGGTCGCCTTTACCGACAAGCAAGAGCGGCTCGTCGGTCAGCCCGCCCGGCACCAGCAGATCACCAACCCCAAGAATACGGTCTTCTCGATCAAGCGGTTCATGGGGAGGCGGCACAACGAAGTGGCCGAGGAGGAAAAGCAGGTGCCCTACGAAGTGGTCGGCGGCCCGGAGGAGCTGGTGAAGGTCGGCGCCAGGGACAAGCAGTACACCCCGCAAGAGGTCAGTGCGATGGTGTTGGGGGATTTGAAGAAGACGGCGGAAGATTATCTGGGCGAGAAGGTCGAACGCGCGGTCATTACCGTCCCGGCGTACTTCAACGACTCCCAGAGGACCGCCACCAAGGAAGCGGGCGAAATTGCCGGGCTGAAGGTGGAGCGGATCATCAACGAACCGACCGCTGCGGCGCTGGCATACGGGCTGGACAGGAAGAAAAGCGAGAAGGTCGCCGTGTTCGACTTCGGCGGGGGGACGTTCGATATCTCCATTCTTGATATCGGCGACAATGTCTTTGAGGTCCTCTCGACCAATGGTGATACCCACTTAGGCGGCGATGATCTGGACGAAATCCTGATCAACTACATGGCCGATGAGTTCAAGCGGAACGAGGGGATCAATCTTCGCGACGACGCGATGGCGCTGCAGCGGCTCAAAGAAGCGGCCGAGAAAGCCAAGTGCGAGCTGTCTACGGCCATGGAGGCCAATATCAACCTGCCGTTCATCACCGCCACCAACGAAGGCCCCAAGCACCTGACCATGACGTTGACACGCGCCAAGCTCGAACAGCTTTGCGAGCCGATATTTAAGCGGCTCGTCGGACCGTGCAAACAGGCGCTGAGCGACGCGAAACTGACCGCGGGCGACGTCGACGAGGTGATTCTTGTCGGCGGATCCACCCGGATGCCCAAGGTTCGCCAGATCACCAAGGAGATATTCGGTAAGGAACCGAATAAGTCCGTCAACCCCGATGAGGTGGTCGCCATCGGAGCGGCGATCCAGGGCGCGATCCTCGCCGGTGAAGTGGAAGAGCAGATGGTGCTGCTGGACGTCACGCCGCTTAGCTTGGGTGTCGAGACGCTCGGGGGCGTTATGACACGGCTGATCGAGCGGAACACGACTATTCCCACCGAGAAGAAGGAGGTTTTCTCCACGGCGGCCGATTCCCAGACCGAGGTAACCATCCACGTGCTACAGGGCGAGCGAGAGTTCGCCAACGACAACCGCACGCTGGGGCGGTTCAACCTGACCGGTATTCCACCGGCGCCACGGGGCGTACCTCAGGTGGAGGTGGCGTTCAATATAGACGCAAACGGAATTCTGAACGTCTCGGCGAAGGACATGGCGACCGGGAAGGAGCAGTCCATCGAGATCAAGGGCTCGTCGGGTCTGAACCGGGATGAGATCGACAAGATGCGCACAGACGCCGAGGCCCACCAGGCGGAGGACAAGAAGCGCCGCGAACTGGTCGACCTGAAGAACCAGGGCGACAACGTGGCCTATCAGATAGACAAGATGCTCAAAGACCAGGGCGAGAAGGTGTCCGGGGAGGATCGCAGCAGTATTGAATCGGCCCTTTCGTCCCTGCGCGAGGCCCTCAAGGGCGACGACGCCGAGGTAATCAAGCGGTCAATGGACGCCCTCGAGAAGGCGTCTCACAAGGTTTCCGAGGCGATGTACAAGGCCGCCACCGAGGCCGCCCAGGCCCAGGCCCCCCCCGGCGCCGCACCGTCCGAACCGAAGCCCCCCAAGGGCGACGACAAAGGCGGCGACGACGTCATCGACGCCGAATATGAGGTCAAGGATTGATTCGATCGCGATGTTGCGCCTCTGGTTAGGGCGAGCACGGCCACCTCAAGGGACTTTGTAGACAGGCGGGAGAAGTCCATGCGCATCGTTGTTCTGGACGGATATACCCTCAATCCCGGCGATAACCCCTGGGATCCCGTATCGTAGCTGGGGGAGTTGACGGTCTATGACCGGACGCGCGAAAGAGGCTCCTGAAGGCGACCGCCGCCA
>DAOVQV010000363.1 GCA_030628445.1 Phycisphaerae bacterium
AAGACGCAACACTTTCTCCCCCAACTGGGCGCCAGGAACAGCCGGTCAGTGCTTGGAGTCCAGAACAACCCTACCGGGCCACAGTTGTGCAAACGAGTCCCCAGGTATCCCTCCATGCGAACGTCCCCGGGCCCAAGCGACAGCGCATCAGGCAGGACCATCGTCGCCGTCAAATCAAACCTCGCCGCCGCAGCAGTCGCCAGGCACAAGGCCGCCGCCGTCACAAGGGCAACACCGACAAGCCCCAGCAAGCCCCACCGGCACAGAAAACCGGCCACTTCCTTCAGTTCGTCGCTCACTAGCTCATCCCCGTCAGTACCAGCGCCACCCCATCTCGGTCACGCCCAGCGCGGCGTAGGAGGCCCGATCCAGCTTCGAGCTGACCAGGTCCTCGCCGTCGAGGATCGCCGTATCACCCACACGCCTCGCCTCGTCAATCAGGCGGCGGCGCCAGGGCTCAAGGAGCTGTTCGTGGTCGCTGCGCGAGGCCAGATTGACCAGCTCATGCGGATCGGCCTGCAGATCGTATAGCTGCTCCGTGGGGCCGGCCTGGGAGTAAATGTATTTGAAGCGCCCGTCGCAAACCATCGCGGACTGGTTCGGGGTGTCCAGACATTGGCTATAGAAGATGTCTCTGACCTCGGCGCTGTCGTGGCGGGACGCGGGGACCAGACTCACCCCGTCCACCTCATCGACCAGTGGACAATCGGTCAACTCCGCCAGCGTCGGCAGGACGTCCTGGAGTCCGACAAGCTGCTTGCGACGCCCAGCGGCCGGGATGCCCGGGCCCTTGACGATGATCGGGACGCGGACGGAGCCTTCCAGGAAGCTGCACTTGAAATACATTCCGAAATCCCCCATCAGGTCGCCGTGATCCGCGACGTAGACGACAATCGTATTGTCGCCCTGCTGCGTCTGGTTCAGCGCATCGAGGACGCGGCCGATCTGGGCGTCCTGGTGCGCAATCAACCCGTAGTAGTATCCCTTGATCACCCGCCGGGCCTGGGGGCTGAGCGAATCCAGCGCATGCGTGATCCGCGTCCACTGAAGAAACGGGTTGCGGTCCGCCAGCATCGACTCATCGCCGACCGGCGGCGGTATGTCGCGAACGTCGTACATGTTGACGTACTCGGCGGGCGGATCGTAAGGCGCGTGCGGTTTTGGGAAGCTGCACCAGATGAAAAAGGGCTTCTCCGAAACATTGCGAACGTGCGATTGCATCCGCTCGATGGTTCGATCGGCCACCCAATGGTCGACGTGATGTTCGGAGGGTACGGGCGAGGGACACGGGCGGACGTCGTTGTTCCCGACCCCGTGCGCGCGGGAGAATCCCGCCCAGCCCACATCCGCCAGATAGTCGTGGTAGTCCTCCAGGCCGCGCAGCTCGCCCTTGGGGTCGAACTTTTTGAGGATCCGTCCCGACTCGGTTAGGTCGCAATGGGCGAACCCGTGCAGCAGTCGCGGCGCGGCCGGCGGGGCGTAGGGGACGTAATGCAGCTTCCCGCACGCGTAGGTCTCGTACCCGCACGAGGCGAAGTGGGCGCCGATCCGCGGTTGATCGTCCCGGATGAGCCCGGCGTTTTCCTTAACGCCGGTGGCCCGGTGGGAATAGTTCCCGGTGGTAATCGACGCCCGGGCCGGGACGCAAATGGGATTGGGCGTAAAGGAGTTTTCGAAACACACACCGCCCGCGGCCAGAGCGTCGAGGTTCGGCGTCCGAGAGACGTCGTTCCCGTAGCATCCCAGCGCGTCGGCGCGGAGTTGATCGGCCATTATCAGCAGGATGTTCGGTTTGCTTGGCATTGTCAGGGCCTCGAATCCAAGGACCGATATTGGTCCGGACATAGGATACTAAATCCGC
>DAOVQV010000059.1 GCA_030628445.1 Phycisphaerae bacterium
CGAACATGGTGCCCGAAAAGACTGCGCTGGGATGTAGCTGCCCCCTACAACGGCGCTGCCGAGCTCGCCAGGGAACTGCGAACATCCCCTCTGATTGCACAGATCCTCCACAATCGCGGCAGCAGCGACGTCGCGACGGCCCAGGCGTTCCTGACCCCAAAGCTTTCCGACCTGCTCGACCCAGAGGAGCTTCCCGGCACGGCCGCCGCCGCACAGCGAATCGCCCAGGCTATCAAAGCCAAGCAGCGCATCGTCATCTACGGCGATTACGACGTGGACGGAATCGCCAGCGTGGCGATCCTGCACGCCTGCATCCGGACACTGGGCGCCGAAGCCCATTTCTATGTCCCGCACCGGCTGGAGGAAGGTTACGGCGTAAACGCCCGGGCCGTCGAGAAGCTCATCCACCGTGGGATGGACTTGCTGATAACGGTCGACTGCGGGATAAGCGCCACCGAGCCGCTCCGCGCTGCGGGCGAGGCCGGAGTGGATGTGATCATCACTGACCACCACAACCCACCGCAGGACCTACCACCCGCCTGCGCCGTGGTCCACCCGGCGATCCCGCCCGGGGGTTATCCCAATCCCGACTTGTCCGGGGCGGGCGTGGCCTTTAAGCTCGCCTGGGAGGTGGCCCGGACCGTCAGCGGCCAGTCGCGACTGGACGAGCCGATGCGGAACTTCCTGCTTGATGCGACGGGATTGGCGGCACTGGGGACTATCGCCGACGTCGTCCCGCTTGTAGGTGAGAACCGCGTGTTGGCGACATACGGTCTGCGCGGGCTGGCCGGAACCGACCACGTGGGACTGCGGGCGCTGATCCACTCGGCAGGGCTGAGGAACGAGAAACTGGACGCCTACCACGTAGGTTTCCTGCTTGCCCCTCGGCTCAACGCGGCTGGGAGGATGGGCCACGCCCGCCTGGCGGTGGAACTGCTGACCGATGCGAGCCCCCAGCGGGCCAAACAAATCGCCGAGCTGCTGGGTAAGGCAAATACTCAAAGGCAACAGGTCGAAAAGGCAACCACCACCGAGGCCGTTCAGATGGTCCGGTCGCGCGGGCTGGACTCACCGGAGAATCGCGCGATCGTGCTGGCCTCGGACGAATGGCACGGCGGGGTGATCGGTATCGTCGCATCAAGGCTGGTCGAGCGGTTCGGCCGGCCTGCAATCCTTATCGCAATAAACGCAGAAGGGGTCGGTCAGGGTTCGGGGCGAAGCATACCCGGATTCCACATGCGAGACGCACTGGCCGCTTGCTCGAAACATTTGACGGTCTTCGGTGGACACGCCATGGCCGGGGGACTGCGGATTGACCAAGCAAACATCGATGCATTCGACGGCGATTTTTGCTCTTACGCCGCCGGGCACATCGACGAGGCCCAAATGACCCCCTCTCTGCGGATCGACGCTGAAACAACAGTGGAGAAGCTCAGCTATGACGTGGTCAGGCGTATCGGCGCACTGGCGCCGTTTGGGCGGGGGAATCCGGCACCTGTCGTAGCGATTCGCCGGTGCAATGTCTTGACGGGGCCCAAGCGCATCGGTCGCAACGGGCAGACCGTGACCATGCTGCTGGGACAAAACGGAGCAAGCATCCGGGCGGTGGGGTTTGGGATGGGGGATCTGGCGGATCTGCTTGTGGGGGTAAGGGAGGTAGACGTCGCAGCCGAGCCGTGCCTGAACTGCTTCAACGGCAAGACGACCGCGGAGCTAAAGCTGCAAGATGTGGTCTGGGACTAAGGGCCTCTAAGCTGGGGCTTCATCAGACGACGGCGACGCCTTTGTGGCGCGTAGCAGCCGCAGGGACGCAGTAACAGGTCCCGAAAGCGTATACGCCATCGTCAGGACCGCCAGTGTCACAAAAGGCTGCCAAATCGCAGCCAGCGCCAGCAACACCAGCTTTACCAGATACCCAAACGGGCGCCTCCCACGGATGTACTGGTTGACCAGATGGGGGTAGCGAAAACGGCTGACCATAAGCAGCGCGGTACCTAAGGTAACGACCGGTAAGGTTATACTGACTGCGGCCAGTATCCACGGGCTCGACTGCCACCCCCGCTCAATCTGCGTCAGGTGCCCGAATAGCAGGACCATCCCGCCGACGGTCGCCGCAGCGCCTGGGGTGGGCAGCCCGCGGAAGTCCATGTGGGCTGATTCGTCCGGCTCGGATTCCACGTTAAACCGCGCCAACCTGAGGGCCGCACAGGCCACGTAGACACCCGCTGCGCACCACACCACGCGCTCCACGGCGAGGTAGCTTTCCAGAAAGCTGACTCGCTGCACCTGCCCTCGCAGAACCATCACCACCGTCGCGAGCATAAGCACAGCCGGTCCGACACCGAAGCTGATCATATCACAGAGACTGTCCAACTGGGCCCCGAAGTCGCTCGTCCGCCGAGTCATCCGCGCCAGCCGCCCGTCCAGCATGTCGCAAACCATCGCGACAAAAATCAGCCAGGCCGCCACTGCAAGGTTCCGCATGTTGGCAGAGCCCAAGGCATCCTTAGTCGCAAAGTGAATCGCCCCGAACCCGGCCAGGCCGTTTGAGAGGGTAAACAGCGCCGGGAGCATGGACGTGCTGCGGAGGATTCGCCGCCTTCCGCGCCGTGGTTCAGCTTTTGGGGTTCTAGGTTGTCTCAGCCTACGAATCATCGGTTTGGAGACGTTCGGTTTCAATCAAGATTGTCTTACCGGCACGGACCTTGCTTGCGATCTGAACGCAAACCCGTCCGACGAGTTCGTCCGGGACCATCAGCTCAAGGCGCGATCCGAACTTTATCATCCCAATCCGCTGGCCCCGATGCAATCTCTGTTCTTCGGTGATGTCGGTTACGATCCTGCGAGCGAGGAGCCCGGCCACCTGTCGAACGGCGATCGGAAACTCCCGCCCGGCGTGGTTGTACCGCAGACGAATGGTGGTCGAGGCGTTCCGTTCGGACGCGTTGGGATCTCTGGCATCCAGGAACAGGCCGCCGCGGCGGGTGATCGAGACGACGACGGCGTCTGCGGGGCTGCGGTTGACGTGCACGTCGAAGATGCTCATGAAAATCCCTACTCGCACACCGTCGCAACCCAATGGACCTTCCGGGCCGATGTTTGTGATGTCGGTGACGCGCCCATCGGCCGGGCTTACGAACAGACCCGCCTCGGTCGGAACCTGGCGGTCCGGGTCACGGAAGAACAATACCACCCATACCCACACCACCACCGGAAGCACGACCGCGGGCCAGAACAGAATCGCCAACACCACGCACAATCCGCCGGCGATAACCGTTGCAACACCCACCTCCCGCCAGCCGTATTTAGTCAACTTAAAGCCCAACATCGCTCCTTTGCCAACTCAGATATATGCATCCTAACCCACTGGAAGGCTAGAGCAATTTAAGTTTCATCTGTCGCATTCATGCTGGCTGCGGCTTCGTCTGGCTGCTTCGGCCTGCATCGATCCCGACGGGACCTGCTTCGGCCTCCTTGCCAGCCTTGTCCTCGCCGATGCCTGAATACGACATCTAAATCTTGAAGTGCTCTAAATTGAACTAATTGAGTGTCATAGGCGGGTTTGACGGGGTGTTGGGGGCCCGCAGATAGTGGGGGAGCTCTTACGTCGGTGCAAGAGGCCGTTGGGTGGCGATGAGAACTGTCCACCCGCCGCCCAAAGGGATAACTCTGCGCCGACGGACAAATGGACCGGCTCGGCGGCGTTGTAGGGTCGCTATTCGATGGCTAGGTCAGTGCCCTCTATCGGGACCGTGTCAACGATAAATGGTCCGGTATCCCCCAGGGGAACCTTCTGACCTGCTTCGTTGATCCCCACAATTCGCAGCCTGCAGCGCTTCGAGATGACCTGCGGGACGATCCAGGTCACCGACTCGTCCGGCTTGATGTCCGAAGCAACGGTCCGCCAGATGCGCCCGTCGTTGCTGGAAAAATGCAGTTCGAGCGTCTCATACTGGGGGGCCGATTCAGGCATCCAAGCTAGGATTCGGGTAGTCCCGCCGCGAAGCAAAGCGCCGCTGCGCGGCCAGCCGGGCTTGGCGCCTGGCTCGCCGCCGGCCTGTCTGACCAAATCAGGCGGAGCGGGCTGCAGCATCTCCTTACGCGTTGGGGAGCCTTCCATCCCGGCAATCTGAAGGACGTCCGTCAGTCCCACACCGACATTGCCGGCCTTATCGGACGCCTCTATGCGGAACCGCAACCCAGCGTCCGTGACGGCTTCTTCGGGAATCTGAATTTCCATGCTTCCCAGTTCCGGCAGCGTCTCCGGCCAGCGGCTCCAGACGATGTTATGCGGGAACTTGGCGTAGCAGACACCCAATTGGATAGATTCGCTGTCCAGGTTCGTATCCCCCACGCCCCAGGACAGGGTGACGGTATCGCCGACCTCGTAAATGTGCGGGACCTTCACCTTCTTGCCGCTCTCCGTCTCGACGGTCTCCCATGGGGGCGGATCGACGTCCAGCTCGATGGCCGGTGGGCTCGTATCAACTATGTAAATCCGATGAGGCTGACCAGGCGGGACCTCCGCCACGCCTTGGCCCGGCCCGACAAACCGTATCCAATGCCATCCGTCGTGATCCGCCTTGAACAGAAAGTGCGTCTGTTCCGTGCCGAAATACCCAACTCTTTCCCAGTTGGTCCCTTCGTCCTGGGAACACCAGACGGCGATTCGCGGTACGCCGTTGAGCTGATACCCGCTCGGATGGCGAGCGAAGAAGTAGTCCTTGTTGGTGTAGTAGACGCCGATGTTGTCTGCGACGGTCTCGATAAGCTCAAGTTCTTCGGCGGGTCGATAGTAGATCGGCGCATCGTAGGTCCAGGGAGGCAGATCAGACTGGGGGTTCCAACTCGGGTTCTCGTCGGCCTGCTGGCAGCCCACCAGCAGAGCAACAGCGAACGCTAGCCATATCGTCCAACGCATTTGACTATCCTTTCCGTGGACGCATCTACCGTCGTAACGAAACAGATACATGCCTCTTATCGGCAGAATCTAGGGGCGAGATATGATTAATTTGCCGCTACTTGAGGTACTCGAATGCGCGCTGAAACAGGTCCAGTCCGTCGGGACGGTCCACGCCGCCACGAGTCCATTGGGGGTGATGGGTGATGTGGATGAATCGCTCCGGGTGAGGCATGAGGCCCATGACGTGGCCTGTGGGGTCGCAGATCCCGGCGATGTCGTCCACACTCCCGTTGGGGTTGACCGGATAACCGCCCTCTGTGCCATCGGCATCGACGTAGCGGACAGCCACCTGGTCGCCCTCCTTCAAGGCACCCAGGATCTGCTCATCACGCGGTATGAACTTACCCTCGCCGTGGGCGATCGGGAGGGAAATCTGCTCCCCGGCCGGGAGGAACACGCATTTTTCGGATTCAGCGCGCAGATGGACCCACCGGGCCTCAAATCGGCCCGAATCGTTCCAACCCAGCGTCGCGTCGCGATTGGCTAGCTCGGGGGAGACCTTCGCCCAGGGCAGCAAGCCGCTCTTGAGAAGCACCTGGAAACCGTTGCATATCCCCAACACCAACTTCTCCGCCGCGACAAACTCATTCAACGGCCCGGCCAGGCGAGCAAGCATCTGATTGGCTAGAATCTTCCCGGCGCCAACGTCATCCCCGTAGCTGAACCCCCCCGGGACGACGAGAAACTGCACCTGTCCCAACATCGCAGGGTCTTCCATCAGGCGGAAGATGTGCACGCGATCGGGGGCAAAGCCGGCCTTGTTAAGCGCAAAGGCCGTCTCCCGGTCGCAGTTGGTCCCCGCCGCTCGTAGTACCAAAGCCCTGGGCTGTGCCATGTCGACCTCGATGCTATTTGATCTGCTGGAATATAGGACCAGCTGGGTCGTCCCTATCCGGACGAATCTCAAATCGCCAGTTGCGCTGCGGCGTCTCAATGGTCAACACAAGACCGTCGGGGACTTCCGTCAACTCCGCGCGGGTTGAGCTGGCCTGGTCGCTGGGATACGCCTCAAGCAGCACCACGAAAAAGGCCTTGTCTCTCTTGGCGGCGTTGGTAATCACAAGGGCGTCGATCTTGCCAGTCGGGCGGAGGCGGTCGGGGTGAAAACGCTGCTGGGTTGTAATCTCACCGACAGCTTCGGCCGGGGCGAGCACCTTCAGGTCCAACGAGCCTTTCTGACCGGTAAAGGCGTAATGCCCGTCGGTGACCTTGGTAAAAGGCGAGTGAGTGTGGAAGTTCAGTTCGAACGTGACTGGCTCTTCGGCCGCCACCTCGTCGAAGATCACCCAGCAGGCGGGTTTGAGGTACAGCACATGGCGAACGAATCTCTTGAGGCCGATCGAATCTTCGTAGGCTGCCGTTGCGTCGCCGATTACGTAATCGAAATCATCCCCGCTGCTTGCCTGCAGGATCTTCGCGCCGCGGTTTTCCAGGCAGAGCTTATGGCCGCGGAACCAAGGCATGTTCTCGCCGACCTGGCCGACCCCGTCGACAGTGAGCGTGTTTTGCAGCTTGGTGTCCTTATAGGTGTACCCGTCGTTGATCAGCAGCGGTTCGCCATAGGCGAATATCTGCAGCTCCCCCGCGTCGGGATGCACGTGCGAGCCGCCCGGGTCGTACGAGAATTTCTCGAGAGCCCAGTGACCAATGTGCGGGCCGCACTTGAACATGCTCATCACCTCATCGCCGCTCCAGCCGCTGCGCATGAATACCAGGCCCATATCATCAAAATGCCTGAACGTCGGCAGCTCATCCGGCGGGACGGGCTGGACCGTCGGGTCATACCAAAGCAGGTTCAGCCAGCTTGCCTTTGGGGTGGTAAGGTTGGCCTTGTCCAGCACGTCTGCCAGCCATTGGGCCTGACCAATTCGATACTCCCGCGCCAACTTACGCAGGTGATAGTCGGGCCCGTAGGTCTCCCGCCGACCCGAGTCACCGAAGCTCAGCATGCGCATCCGGCGGGATATGTGATTGGTGGGCAGTGATGTGTAGATACGATAGTAGGCCGTGTTGGCGAACCACTTGTTGTCGCGGTAGAAATCCACGTCGAGAAAGTCCCGGGCGAGGTCCATGTACTTCATCAGATACTCGGTCCCGTACGACCAGTAGGAGACGCCTTCATGCGAAGCGCCGTCCGGTCCAAGCGAGTCCATGGTTATCTTGATCTTCTCCAGCGGCAGGAGGATCCAGGGGTCGAGGGAATCGACCTCGTCGTACAGCGCCAGGGCCGCCGTCGTCAGTGCGGTCATGTTGACCCACTGGTGGTTCTGAAGGTATTCATCGTGCCAGAAGATCTTGCCGGTTATGAATTTCTCGAACATGTACCGGCCGCGATCGACAAGAAGCTTGCGGATCCGGCGGCGCATCGTTTCCTCCAGGTCGCCGTAAAGCCAATCGTATGCCAGCGCAATCCCGTAGATCTGGTGCCCGGCCGCTAAGTCCGCCCCACTGAAATCCCCCAAACCCCAGCTGGCGTAGGTCATGGACTTGACAATGTAATGGGTGCTAGCTTCCAGGTAATTATCGTCACCCGTCACCGCGTAACAGAACGCTAGGTACGGAATCAAGTTGCCCGTCTGTCTTTGCCAGGTCTGCTCGACGGATGAGTACCCGCCGTGGCGGCGATGCTCCGGCGGGCCCTTTTTTGCAGCGGCGTCGGCGACCCAGCGGATCTTCTCGAGCATCCAGGCATAGTACGGATCGGTCCTGACCATGTGCCTGATATGCTTGATCCGCTCGGCCGTCAGGTACAACCTCGGATGCACGCCCCGCAGCTGCTGCATCGCGGACGGAAGCTCCTGGAAGCGCAAATC
>DAOVQV010000220.1 GCA_030628445.1 Phycisphaerae bacterium
GCACGACCGGCCCGGGTGAGGCTGGGATTTTTGCCGCCGGGGGCGCGTTGCGTGGACGCGTCTGGTCGCGGCGTCGGGACGACGGGAGTAAAGACACATCATGCCAGAAGACACCAAGGACGAACCGGCCGCCCAGGCCCAAACCGAGACCGAAGCTACCGAACAGGAAACCGCCGCCGAGCAGATCCAAATCGACGTCGAAGACGCCGGAACGCTGAGGAAGAAAGTTATCGTCACCGTGCCCGCGGATCGCATCGCCGCCAAGCAGAGCGAGATGTTCGGCGAGCTTTCTCGAACAGCCCAGGTCCCGGGCTTTCGGATCGGGCGGGCCCCGCGCAGGCTGATCGAGAAGCGATTCGGAAAGGATGTGGTCCAGGACGTCCGCAACGCCATCATAGGCGAGTCCTTGGGCCAGGCGATCGAGAAATCCGAACTGAACACGCTGGGCGAGCCGGACCTGGACCTCGATAAGATCCAGCTCCCCGAGGCCGGGGACATGACCTATGACTTCCAGGTGGAGGTCAAACCGGAATTCGATCTACCCGAGCTGGAAGGGATCGAGGTAGAAAAGCAAACCGTCAAGGTCGACGACGCCCGCATAGACGAGACGCTGGAGCAGTGGCGCCAGGCCAATGTCCGCTATGAGGACACCGACTCATCCGCGAAGGGCGGCGACATGGTCGTCGCCAGCGCCACCATCAGCGGAGAAGGGATCGAGCAGGTCACCAAACCAGGCCTAAGCCTGCGAGCCGCGCCGGGACAGATCGAAGGGCTCCCGCTGGTGGACTTGGGCGACGCCCTGACTGGAAAGAAGCCCGACCAGTCCGCAACGCTGAAAGTCACCGTCCCCGAGGCCCATCCCAACGAGCAGTGGCGCGGAAAGGAGCTGACCGTGACGATTGCGATCAGCCAGATCCGCCGGCGGATCGTCCCCGACCTGGACGATCAGTTCGCCTCAACCCACGGGTTCGAGACGATCGACCAGCTCCGCGGGCAAGTCCGCCGCAGCTTGGAGTCCCGAGCGGACCTGGACACCCACCGCGCCATGCGAGACCAGATTTGCCAATACCTCCTCGGTAACACCCACTTCGAGTTGCCCGAAACCCTTATCGCGCGACACACCGGCGAGGTGCTCAAGCGCCGGGCCATCGACCTGCTGCAACGCGGCGTCCCGCGCGAACAGATAGAAGAGAACCTGACGGAACTCCAAACCGCCGCCTCCGAAGAGGCCCAAAGCGGGCTGAAGCTTTCGTTCATCCTCTCCAAGATCGCTGAGGAGAATAAGATCGAGATCGGCCCGGAGGAAGTCAATTCGCGCATCGCCGAGATGGCCCGCCAGTACAACCGCCGCCCGGAGCGTCTGCGGGCCGAACTATCGCAGGACGGAACGCTGAGCCAGGTCGAATCGGCCATCCGCGAGGAAAAGGCGCTTGATAAACTTCTGGAGCAGGCCAAGGTAAAGGAAAAGGAGAAACCTCCCGCAAGGACCGAAAAGAAGACCAAGAAAAAAAAGCAAAAGTCCCCCAAGGCCAAGAAGTCCAAGAAGACCAAACCCAAGGCCGACAAACCCGCCAAGGTCTCCAAGAAGAAAAAGCAGTAGGTTTCAGGAGCAGTGGATATGAACGACGTCCCGGACGCCCACGGAATGGCGCACCGCGAATACGACAGTCGGCGCGAGATGACACTTGAGGAGCGCCTCGCCGACGAGCGAATTGTCTTCCTCTGGGGCCCGATCACGCCAGCATCGGCCGGCGGACTGATCATGCGCTTCTTCGAGCTGCAGTCCAAGAGCCCCGATAGGGACATAAGCCTGTACATCAACTCGCCCGGCGGGTCGGTGGACGACACGCTGGCCGTCTACGATACGATGCAGTTCCTCTCCTGCGACGTGGCGACGTACTGCGTGGGCCAGGCCGCCAGCGGCGCAGCGATGATCCTGGCGGCAGGGACAAAGGGTAAACGCTTCGTCCTACCTCACAGCAAGGTGATGATCCACCAGCCCTGGGGCGGGGTTACCGGCCAGGCCGCCGATATCCAAATCCAGGCGGAGGAAATCCTCAAGGCAAAACGCATGCTGAACGAGCTGCTCGCCAAGCACACCGGAAAATCCATCGAGCAGATCGAGACCGACACGGAGCGAGACCGATATCTCACCCCCCAAGAAGCGAAGGAATACGGGATCGTCGATGAGATCGTCGCCAGCTCCGATGAGACCAAGAAAGATAAGGGTTAAAAGGAACCATTGCACCATGACGGAAAACCAACACCTGGTGCCGATTGTCATCGAGAAGACCGGGCGCGGCGAGCGGAGCTACGACATCTACTCCCGCCTGCTGAGGGACCGTATCGTCTTCGTCAGCGGAGCCATGGACGACGAAGTGGCCAATCTGGTCGTCGCCCAATTGCTGTTTCTGTCCAATGACGACCCGGACGCCGACATCAATATCTACATCAACTCGCCCGGCGGGTCCATCTCATCCGGCCTGGCGATCTACGACACGATGCGCTTCATCCGCCCCGATGTGGCAACCTATTGCGTCGGGATGGCAGCTTCGATGAGCGCGGTCCTCCTGGCGGGGGGGAATCGCCAGAAGCGCTATTGCTTACCCAACTCCCGCGTCCTGATACACCAACCGCTCATCCGCGGCGTGCTGACCGGACCGGCCACCGAGCTGGATATCGAGGCCCGCGAGATCATCCGACTCCGCAAGAGGCTCTATCAGATCCTCGCGAAGGATACGGGCCAGTCCGAGCAGCAAATCGAGCGCGACTGCGACCGGAACAAATGGCTCAACGCCGAAGAGGCGATCGAGTACGGCTGCGTGGATAAGATCCTCGAACACATGCCCGTCCCCGAGAACAAAGGAGATTAAACCCCATGACCGGCCGCAGAAGGTTGGTCGCAACGGCGCTGCTGGCGGCGGGATTGGCCGCCGGCGGCGGGTGCGAAGGGCCCAGCCCGTATCAACGCCTCCAAAACAAGCTGCACACCAAGAACCAGCAGATCTCAAAGCTCCGCCGGCAGAATGAGCGGCTCCGGGCGGCGCTGATCGCACAGGACAAGCAGGTCGAAACCTTACAGGCGCTGGGCGAGCTGCGGCTCGAGAAGATCTCCCACCCGATCAAGATCGAGCTTTCCCGCTACAGCGGCGGGCGTGACACCGACGAGACACCCGGAGACGATGTCGTCAAGGTGTACCTGCGGCCGATCGACCAGCACGGAAGCGCGATAAAGGCCCCCGGCGACGTGAAGATTCAACTGTACGACCTGGCCGCCCAGCCCGAGCAAAACCTCATCGGCGAGTATGAATGGTCGGTCGATGAGATTCACAAGCACTGGAAAAGTAGTTTGATGACGCAGCACTACAGCCTCGTCTGCCCGCTGGAATCCGACCCGCCGACCCACGGCGAGGTCACCGTCCGGGCCGAGTTTGTCGATTACCTGACCGGGTCTACACTGACCGCACAGCGGGTCTGCAAGATCGTCGGCGCCCCGCAGACCCAACCGGCCGGTGAGGGCGCCGAATAGCGGCGCCTGGCAGGACAAAGTCCGAC
>DAOVQV010000214.1 GCA_030628445.1 Phycisphaerae bacterium
CGAGCTTGCCTTCTGCTGCGCGGTGCTGGGTTTGCACCTGTCGCGCTGGGCCGAAGATTGGATCATCTACTCGACGAGCGAGTTCGGGCTGATCGAGCTGCACGATGCGTACTGCACCTCCAGCTCCATGATGCCGCAGAAGAAGAACCCCGACACGCTGGAGCTGATCCGCGGGAAATCCGCCACCGCGATCGCCCAGCTGACGGGCTTGCTTACCTTGCTCAAGGCCCAACCGCTTTCCTACAACCGCGACCTGCAGGACGACAAGCGGTTCGCGTTCGCCTCGGTGGCGGCGATCCAGCAGGCCCTGGCGGTAGCGGCCGGTGTGGTCAAGACGACCAAGTTCGACGCCAAACGGATCGCGGCCGGTATCGACGAGGGGTTCTTGGATGCGACGGCCCTGGCGGAGTACCTCGTGACAAAGGGCACGCCTTTCCGCCGCGCTCATCAGATCGTCGCTGCGCTGGTAGGGCGGGCGGAAAAGGCCCACCTGACGCTTTTGGAGCTGCCGCTGGCCCAGCTCAAGGCTGCCTCCCAAAAGGTCGGCCCGGACGTATACAAGCATCTCGGGGCGGTAAACGTCGTGAAGCACTACAAATCCGACGGCGCCGGCGGGCCCAGGCAGCTCCGCAAGCAACTGGCGTACTGGCGGCGAAGGCTGTCATAAAGATGAGGGAATCGGAGTTCATCGAGTGGATTCGGTCGCAGAGCCAGTTTGATCCGGATATCGTTCCGGTCGGGCCGGGTGATGACTGCGCGGTGATTGCGTGCGGGGCCGAGCGGCTCATCGTCACGACCGACCAGGTGCTGGACGGCGTGCATTTTCGTCTGGCCGATCACGGCCCGGAGGCGGCGGGCCGAAAGGGAATGGCCCGGAATCTGTCGGACGTGGCCGCTATGGCGGCTGCGCCGTTCGGGGCTGTGGCGGCCGTTGCCCTATCTCGCGGCGACTTGCTCGATCAGGCCCAGGCGATCTACCGCGGGCTGCGCTGCGCCGGCGATGAGTTCAACTGTCCCGTCGTCGGCGGCGACGTGGCCGTGTGGGACTCGCTCCTGGCGATAACCGTCACCGTCTTCGCCCGCCCGGACGGCATCGAACCGGTCTTGCGAAGCGGCGCCGAGCCCGGCGATGCGATATGCCTCACCGGCGCGGTCGGCGGGGCGTTCAGAACCAGACGGCACCTCCAGTTTACGCCTCGTGTCCGTGAGGCCCGCGTTCTGGCGGATCAGTATCATCTGCACGCGATGATCGACGTCTCCGACGGTCTGGCGGCGGACCTTGGGCACATATGCACGGCCTCGGGGGTGGGGGCCCAACTGTGGGGGGATGTGGTTCCGATCCATCCGGACGCCGAGCGTCAAGGCGGCGAGGATCGACCGGGCCTGGCCGCGGCGCTGGGCGACGGCGAGGATTACGAGCTGCTGTTTACAGTATCGGCCGATGAGGCACAATCGCTGCTGAAGCGCCGGGCAGTGGATGTTCCCATCACCCACGTTGGCGTGATTACTGAAGGGGCGGGTATGATGCTCATTTGCCCGGACGGGACCAGCAGACCGTTGGCCCCGACAGGTTGGGAACACCAGACGTAGCGGCGGTTCGCCTGCCCGGGCGTAGGGCGTTTTCGATCATGGGCCAGTTAGAGACATTTCAGACGAAAAGCGTCGCCGGGACGATCGCGCTGGGTAAGCGGCTGGGCGAGCGGCTGGATCGCGGGGACTGCGTAGCCCTTGAAGGCGGGTTGGGCGCAGGTAAGACGGTCCTGGTCAAGGGGATCGCCGCCGGGTTGGGCGTGGCGGACTGCTCGCAGGTGACGAGCCCGACGTTCGTGCTGGTTCACGAGTACGAGGGAACTATCCCGCTCTACCACGTGGACCTGTATCGGCTGGGGCCGGGCGAGACGGATCTTACCGATCTTGGCGCCGACGAGATGCTCGCCACCGGCGTCGTCGTGATCGAATGGGCCGAGAAGGCCCGACCTTCGCTACCCCGGGGGCGATGGCAGATCAACATCACCATTACCGGCGAAAGCTCACGCCGGTTCGTCGTGACCCGCGTCGGTTGACACGTTCGCCGCTAAGTAGTAACGTTCCGAGCTTGTCCGATCCGATAGGAAATACAATGCAGCAGGCGATAGCAAAAGCGCAGACGCTCATCGAGGCCCTGGCGTACATCCAGCGTTTCGCCGGAAAGACCGTGGTTATCAAGATCGGCGGCTCGGTGATGGACGATGAGCGTATCTTGAGAGACCTGTTGACGGATGTGGTGTTCATGAACACCGTCGGGATGCGGCCGGTTATCGTCCACGGTGGGGGGAAGGCGATCTCGGAGGCGATGGCGGATCGCGGCCTGGAGGTGCAGTTTGTCCAGGGGTTGCGCTACACCGACCAGCGGACACTTACCGTCGTCGAGCACGTGCTGTGCAACGAGGTCAACCGGCACATCATCGAAGTGATTGAGGCGAAGGGCTCCAGCGCCATGGGTCTGCACACGCTGGGTAGTTGCGTCCTGTTCGGTCAGAAACTGTTCGGTCAGCAGGATGATCGCAAGATCGATCTGGGGTTTGTGGGCGAGCTGACGGACGTCAACGCGAAGCTGATCGAGCTTCTCTGCCAGGCCGACACGATCCCGGTGATCGCACCGCTGGCGCGGGATAAGACCGGTGCAAAGCTGAACTGCAACGCCGACACGTCTGCCGGCGAGGTCGCCGCCGCCCTCAAGGCTGAGAAGCTCGTGTTCGTATCCGATACGCACGGTATACGCCGCGACCCGGACGATCCCGATTCACTGGCCGATCAGCTAAGCGAGACCGAGATCCGAAAGATGATCGCCGACGGGTTGATCACCGGCGGGATGCTCCCCAAGGTCGAGGCGTGCCTGCGCGCCCTGGACGCCAACGTCGCCAGAGCGCACATTATTGACGGCCGCTTCGCCCACTCGCTGTTGCTGGAGATATTCTCCGATCGCGGCGTGGGCACACTGATACAGAAGTAATCTCCGAATGTAGGAGCCGGTCCGGATGGTGAAGGACTTCGTTGATTTGGCGGATTTCACCGGCGAGCAGCTGGCGTCGCTGTTGCGGCGCGCCATCGATCAAAAGGCCCAGTTCAGGGCCGGGTCGCTGGCGCCTGTCCTGAAGGGCAAGACGCTGGCGATGGTGTTCGAAAAGCCGTCGTTGCGGACGCGTGTAAGCTTTGAAGCGGCCATGACGCATCTCGGCGGACACGCGATATACCTGGCCCCGACCGACATCGGACTGGGGACGCGCGAGCCGGTCCAGGACGTCGCTCGCGTGCTGGGTCGGATGTGTGACGGTATCTGCGCCCGGACGTTCAAGCACCAGACCGTGCTGGGTCTGGCGCGTTTCTCGCCGGTCCCCGTCATCAACGCACTGAGCGACTTTGCCCATCCGTGCCAGGCGATGGCGGACCTTATGACGGCGGCGGAGCACTTCGGCGAGCTGGCCGGTAAGACGTTGGCGTTCGTCGGCGACGGAAACAACGTCGCACGG
Source organism: Phycisphaerae bacterium (assembly GCA_030628445.1). Taxonomy (GTDB): domain Bacteria; phylum Planctomycetota; class Phycisphaerae; order SM23-33; family SM23-33; genus DAOVQV01. The sequence continues at coordinate 3,510 of DAOVQV010000214.1, forward strand.
AGCCTTCTGGTCGCCTGCAGCAAGGTGGGAATGAAGTTTGTCCTGGCCTGTCCGGGGGGTTACGAGATCGACCCGGATGCAATTTCAGGCTTTGAGCGCGC
>DAOVQV010000392.1 GCA_030628445.1 Phycisphaerae bacterium
ATGAGGAACACTTCAGCGCCTCCGTGCGCGGGTGTTATTAGGAAGGCCCGTCCTCCACAGACGCCCGATGTCGCGCAGCGCCCGTATACTAATATCGTACCAGAAGTGCCCGTACCGTCAAGCCGGCAAATCCGCCTTCACAGCCTCCGGCGATGACCGGGGCGGGGTGGTAAGAACTACGTTTTGGAGCACTTTAAGGTTTAATGTTCCGGTGATCCCCGAGCGAGGACAAGGCTGACAAGGAAGGCGAAGCAGATCCCGTCGGGATCGATGCCCCCTGACGCAGTCAGCCGAAGCCGGCCCCGGCCAGGACGGAACAGAGAATCTTAAATTGCTCTGGATCCGGCCTTGCGAGCCTTCCCGCGACCGGGCCCGTCCAGATCGAACGGTAAGTGCGGCGACCACTGGCCCGCCGTGTTCTGGGGTGTGTAGACGTCAAAGCCCAGGTAGTTACCGAACGCCTCCCAAAGGATATTACCCACAGTCCCGCGGCTCATCGCCACGTGGTGGGGGAAGTGCCTAAGCAGCACATCCTTGTAGAGCGTCCCCAGACCGCCCAGCCGCACCCAGCCGTATGCGCCGAATGTCTTGGCCTTGTTGGGCTCGACGGCGCCCTGCGCGATGACGGCCTTGAAGGCGCCGGCGCTGTCTTGCGTGGCCCGACAGAGCGTAACCGGCCCATCCTTCATCACGAACTCGACGACGCCCATGGCGTTTTCGCGCCCGGTCGTATCGGCGATGATCCCGTGACACCCCATCCGCGGCGCCGTCTTGGCCCAGGAGACCGGGAACACCCCGCAGTGCCAGCAGTTCACCAGCTCCGGATCGTCGTTGTGCAGGTTGTTCCAATCGGCCAGGGCCCCCGGGCCCCCACACGCCAATTGCAGCGCGTGCATCGACAGCGCCCCCATAATGTCCGACTCGCACGCCGACGGGACGCCGCCATCGCCCAAGCGGCCCATCGCCGCGCACGGGCTTATCCCGAGGTTCGCCTGAATCGACGTCCAACACTGAATCGCCACTGCGTCCAGCTTCCGATCCTGCACGAACCGCCGCACCGTAAGCTCGAACTTGGCGATCCTTTCGAGTACATCTTCGCCGACGCCGGAACAGTCGATCGACCCTTTCATCTCCCGTATCACCCGCTTGACCGCCGCGCCGCTTTTCATCCGCTGCACCGCGCCGATGATCTCCGACAGGTCCAGCGTCACGCAGGTCACCCCAAGCCGCTGGAGGGCCTTTTCGTCGTACCTGCAGGTCCAGAATCCATCCGGGCGGGCGCCGATCTGAGCGTACCGGGCCGAGCGAATCCCGGTAACGAC
>DAOVQV010000262.1 GCA_030628445.1 Phycisphaerae bacterium
GACCGTCCCAATGAACTCGAAAGTGATTTGCCCCCTCATCGCACTACTTCCATGCCTCGATGACGTAGTCCGTTCCGCCGAGCGAGAGTACGCCGGTCTCTGACGCATCCTCCATTATCCCCCCGGGCCCGCTGTCCTCCACGCACGACGCCCCGGGCGCGGACACGAAGAAGTCCGTCGCGATATTTTCAGTGGACTCGTCGCCCGCCGGTGTGACCGTGGTCTCCCTGCCGTCCGACACCACTCTCAGGTTGTCCCCGTCCAGATAGAAGTACGACTCCTCGTACACCTGGTACTCCCTGCCGCCGACAGTGCACACGTACGACCCAGTGAGCGGGAAGGCGCCGGCAGAAGGCGTCGGGCTTGCGGTCGGTGCTTCCAAGCCGGGCAGTTCAACCTCCGGCATCCCAATGGCCGGCACTTCAAATGGGGGGGTTATCCCTGTCCTCTCCACCACTATAACAGAGAGCGCGACGAGCGCTGCCACGGCAAGCAATACCACTGCTATGACAATCAGCGGCTTCCACAAGCCAGGCTGCTTCACAGTCATCTTCTTCCTCGTCTCCTCAAGGGCCACAATGCTCTTGTCAAGCTCGTCCATTTTCATCACGGTGCGCAAGTTATGTTGAGGTTCACGTTGTCGAACTCAAAGTCCGCGCCCTCGTTGTTGTCCCAGTCCCTGACCCTTCCGCCGAGTTCTACGTAGTAGTCCCCGGCCGCGGTAATCAGGCTCGACACGTCAATCGCTTCCGAGCCGCTCTGGTCGTTGGGGTTCTGGTCGTACAGTATGTCCGCGTACGCGTCGTCGTTGCCGCCGCCGACCTGCGAATAGCCCAGTTCGCCGGCCAGGCGGAGCAGCTCTCCCGCCAAGGTGTCAAGCTCTTTCGCGACGCCGCCAAGATGTTCGAGGCGATGGAAGGTAAGTGCGACGCGATGTACATCGCCACGAGTATAGACTCCCACACACCGCTGACGCTAGCGGCCCTGGGGCGCGGGTATCACGTTCATCTTGAAAAGCCCCCCGCCGCCACCATCCAGGAAGTCGACGAAATGCTCCAAGCCCTCCAGTCGACGGATCGGTTCTGTATCGTCGGGTTCCACGGGGTCCACGCGACTGACATTCGCCTACTGAAACAGCGGATTGTCGAAGGTAGGCTCGGCCGGATAACCAGCATCAGTTGTTGTTGCGGCGCGCCTCGAAGCCGGGCCTATTACACCCGAAATGAATGGGCCGGGACGCTTCAGTCCGGCGGGAAGTGGGTTCTCGACGGCCCGGCGACCAACGCCGTATCCCACCAGATTAACAACATGCTGCTGTTGGCCTCGCCGCAGGCGGGTACCTTCGCGACCCCCGCAGCCGTCCGTGCCGAGCTATACGCCGCCGGTCCGATCGAGTCGCACGACACAGCCGCCATCGAGATTCAAACCGCCGAGGGACCGATACTCTACCTGCTTACCAGCCACTGCACCGATGAGCAGCTCGACACCACCATGGACATCGAGGCCGAGCACGCCCATGCCACCTGGACCGTTGGTGCCGGGTGCGCCATTAGTTACACGGATGGTTCGAGCGAATCATGCCGGTCGCCCGAATGTCGCGGCCGCGAGCAGGCGGTCATCGACTTCGTCGAGGCCATACGTACCGGCGACGCCTCCTTTCTTCGCTGCGACCTGGCCCAGGCGCGCGCGGCGGTGCTGGGCATCGACGGCGCTCACGAAAGCTCCAAGCGTGTCCACCGGATACCCGGTTCGCACGCCCGGCGGGTCGCCAAAGGCACCGACAAGGCCCGCACGATTGTCAACGGCCTGGACGAAATGCTCCGTCAGGGCGCCGCCGACAGAAAACTGCTCAGCGACCTGGAGCCTGCCGCCCCGTGGGCGGTTCCCACCAACACGTTCGACATGAGCAATTACACCAGTTTTCCCCAGCAGTTTTCCTGCCACTGACCAGTAGAGTCCGGACAGCTCGAAACACGTAAGAGATATTGGACACTGCCCGAACAAACCGCCTTGGGCTTGTGAAAACCCGACAAACGACACTGTAAAATCAGTCCCACCGGCGGCGCCGGCGATCGAACACGACGTTGAAATCCGAGCCTCCTGGGAGTACAGTCTGACCCACTATGAGCGACACCCAACAGCAAGATACGGACAAACCGACAGGCCGCCCGCCGCGGGATTCCAGGCCCGTGGTTCTGGGGTGTCTGAAGCCCGCTGAGTTCGAAAGCTTCCTGGCGCCCAATTTCCAGGATGCCTCCTGGGCCTTTGAGCTGGTCGTCCTCGAATCCGGCGCAGGTCGGGACGCCATGATCGCCAAGCTAAATGAGCTATCGAGCGAGGTGCTCATGACGTGTTGGTCCACGCCTTCCCTCCCCGAGGATCTGCTGGATCGCGCAGCTTCCCTTCGGTACGTATGTCATCTGTGTGGGACGGTCCGCCGCAAGGTCCCTCGCGTCCTGATCGAGAAGGGCTTGATCGTCTCCGGCTGGGGCGATTCGATCGCCCGCGTCGTGGCTGAGCATTCGCTGCTGCAGATCCTCGCGGCGCTGAGGCGGATTGGGCATTGGCAGTTGGCTATGCACACTAAAGGCGCCTGGAACAAGCCCCCCTTCCCCGATCCGCAGAGCCTTTTCGGCCGCAGCGTCGGGCTGCAGGGATTCGGCGTGATCGCACGCGAGCTGACCCGCTTGCTGGCGCCGTTCGATTGTAAGATAACCGCCTACTCGCCCAGCGTTCCAGACAGCATATTCACCGAGCACGGCGTCAGTCGCTGCAAGAACCTTCAAGATATGTTCGCCGAAAATCAGATCATTGTCGAACTTGCCCCACTCAAGCCTCAAAACGTCGGCCTGGTGGATAAGACACTACTTGGGATGATCCGACCGGGCGGGGTGTTCGTCAACACCGGGCGCGGAGCGGTTGTGGATGAAGAGGCACTGGCCCGCGTTGCGAAGAAAGGGCAAATCCACATCGCCGTCGATGTCTACACGGAAGAGCCCCTACCGGCGGATTCACCCCTACGCGGCCTGGACAACGTGCTGCTGACACCCCA
>DAOVQV010000034.1 GCA_030628445.1 Phycisphaerae bacterium
CTATCCCGTCGGCCTGGACGAAGAAGAAGTCCCTGCCCGCGCCGCACTTGAAGGGGAATTTCCCGCCGGTCAGATACCGGTAGGTATAGTTGGCGAAGTGAGCCCGAAGCCACCTCTTCGGCCGCCAGGACCGCAACCACCCAGTGATCACTTGGGCGAAATCCGCGTCCAGAGCCCCCGACGCCGGGACGGAAAACGGCTCGCTGACGCCCAGGTGCGTCAGGGAGTCATGGGCTGCGACCACCCCAAGCTCCAGGGAAAGCTTATCGGCCAGGTCGCAGACGCCGAGCAACTGATCGGCGTTCTCGCCGGTGAGCGTCATGCTCAGGCGCAGGGCCTCAAACCCATCGGCCCCCAGCCGATTGATCAGGTCCATCGCCTTGTCGAACGCGCCCTCGTCGCCGCGCATCCGGTCGTGGGCCTCGCCCAGGCCGTCCAAGCTGACCGCCAGCCGAATCGCCGGATCGATCCGCCGGATCTCGGTGATCTTCCGGGCGATCATATCCGGTAAATACGCGTTCGTGGATATGGTGATGACGGCCCGGGGGCATCGGCGACGGGCCTCGGCGACGAATTCGCCTAGGTCCTCCCGCAAGAACGGCTCGCCGCCGGTGAGGTTGATCGTCCGCAACTGAGGCGGGAGCTTCTGCATGTGCACGGGGTCCAACAGATCCGGCGCGGTGCTCCGCCAGACGTTGCACATCAGGCAATGGGCATTGCAGCGGTGGGTGACGGCGACGATAGCATCGGCGGGCGGACGCATAGTCAACTCTATCGGCCAGATGCGTGTAAATGCCCAGCCCATGGGCGCGGGCCTAGAGCAATTTAAGATTTTCTGTTCCGTCCTGGCCGGCTGCGGCGTCGGCTGACTTGCGTCAGGCTGTATCGGCAACCCGCTGGGTTTCCTGCTTCGCCTTCCTTGTCAGCCTTGTCCTCGCTCGCCCATCACCGGAACATTAAACCTTAAAGTACTCTCGCAGACGGGATCAAGATCCCAACAGCAGTTCCCTAATCCCCTCGCACAACCGGCCCGCCAGTGCGGTTATCATCCCGGTGGCGAACCGCAAGTTCTCGCGTCTGGGTCTAAGCAACCCCCAGACCGAATAAAGCACGATCATCCCGACAAAATCGTACGCGACAAGCAGCGATGTCCCGGCCCCGCGATCCGTGCTGTGGCGGGCGATGTGAAGAGAGTTCAGGACATACATCCGCCCCCGCCTGAGCATGTCGGGTCTGCCCTGCGGCGCCCGTTCGTGACAGACCCGCAGTGCGGGGGCTATGAACAAAGCGTGCAGGCGCCCGACGCGAAACGAATACTCGCGGTCCTCGCCGAGGGCATATCCGCCAAAGGCCTCCTCGAATGGCTCTGCCAGCGCCACCGAACGGCGCAGGCTCATCGCCCCGCCTGAGAGGCGCCTGGCGGGGGCGAGCTTACCGCGGAGCTTGTCGGGGAGGGACAGATACCTGCTCGCACAGCAGCGAGGCGTCCAGCGGCCCTGACCGAGGGACCGCGCCAGGGCCTCCCAGAGCCTCCGGCCCGGTGCGTCGCTATCCGGCTCGACGACCACCGCACCGATCCCGCCCACCAGGGCCCCACTGTCGCCCTCATACAGCCGCGCCAGTTGCATAAGATAATCGGGGGGCAGGACCACGTCGTCCTCGGTAAAGACGACAATGTCACTTGAAGCCAGCGCCACGCCGCGGTTCCGCGAGGCAGGCAGCGACGGGAGATCCCGGCGCTGGTAGTGAAACTTTACCCCCGCCTCGGCGACGCGCCGACCTATCGCCTCACCGACAGGACACGCCCCGTCGTCGACGACGATCAGCTCCTGCGGTAAGCGCGTCTGGGCGAGTATCGAGGCGACCGACCGCTCAGCCGCCTCCGGGCGGTCGTGTGTCGGTAAGATGACGGTGAGGGTGACGGTCGTCTTCGTCATCGTCGTCATCGTCCACCGCGCCGGAAGAGACCGGCAGCTTGCCGCAAGGATTCAGAAAGGTCCTGCTTTTCCTGACGCGAGAAGATCCACGGCGTAAAGCCCGCCACCAGCAGCACCACAATCCAGATCGCCGCCGCTGCGAGGGGTGGGAGCAGCAAGACCGGAGGCGCCGCAAGGATTGCATATGTCGCGGTGTGCAGCTTGGTTCTTGTGGTAAGCAAGTAGACCAGCGTCACCAGGCCCGAACCGACGTAAATCCCCACGGCCCCCGCCAGCGCCGCCGCCTGCGGCGGGTAGCCGAATCGCGGCATCCACAACAAAGCCAGCGCCACATTCGCCGCGATCCCGAACAGCGCCGCCAAGGCGATTACCCAAGGGCGTTCGTGAATCTTCACCAGTATCGTCAGCAAGGCCAGATGAATCATGACCTGGAAGAACATGAACAGTCCGCGCAGCAGCACCTGCCCGTGCTGGTACTTACCGGGAAGGATCTTGATCCACAGCGGCGCCGCAGCCAGCGCCAGGATCGTCAGAGCCATCATGCTGATCGCCACTGCCTTGTAAGCGGTCTCGAGCACGGAGATCGCCTCGCCGCGCCGGTTGGATTCCCAATGTTTGACCACGTGGGTGAAGATGACGGCCCAGATGGCGTCGGCAAGGAAGATAATCGGCTGGCCCAGCGACAGGAACGCCAGGAAGTCTCCGCCCTCGGCCATCCCGCGTATCTTGCTCGTCAGCCAAAAGCTGGTGTAGCTGGCCCACCGCCACAGTACGACGCCCGGTAAGGCGGCTGCGCCGAACTTCAGGACGCGCAGAAGGATCCCGCGGCCGATGGGACGTTCGGGAAGGCGTTCGGCACCGACGGTCAGGTCCGTCAAGGGCGCAATGGCGTCCGTATCCGAGATGGACTCGACGGCGCCGGCCTCGATGGTCCGCGAGGTAAGCTCTTGGGGATCGGCGGGCGCAGAGGCGCTGGGTGAGTCCCGCAGGCTCAGATGGAGCCCCACCAGGCCCGCCGCCAGCGCGATAAGCAACGCCAGCAGATGGGCCACCAGCACGGTAAGACCTGTGGGCGATACGAGCAAGCCCGCCACTACAAAGATAGTGAAGACAACAGTAAAGACTATCTCAACGGCCGCCACGAGCCGGTACGCCCGCATCCCGATGATAATGCTTAGAGCATTGTGATACAGCACCATCGCCAATGCGTTCGCCAGCGCCGCCCAGCACAGCCACAGTTGCTGGCGGTGCGCCAATTCGAAGGAGCCGGCCTTGGGTGCAATCATAAAGCGGGTGATCCACCCGCTGCAGATAAGCGCCACGATGGTCATCCCGACGCCGATGGCGAGTATCGGGAAGCGAATCCTGCGGTAGAACGATCGCAACTGGCCCTGCACCTCGTAGAAGCTGGCGTAACGAACCAGCCCGTGCTGGGTCCCCCATGTCAGCAGCGGCGCAGCCATTGTGAAGATCATCATCCCCAAGCCCCACAGGGCGAACTGCACCTTCGGGAGAAGGTAGATCAGAAGCAGCAGGCGGGCAAAACCAAGGGCCTTCTGAAGGATTTTGGCCGGAACGTAGGCGCCCAACGAGTCGGCTATGGTACCGACCTTGAACAGGCGCGACAAGACGGCCACTGAATCTCTCCCTATGTTCCGCGATCCGAGACTTCAGCGGAAAGCCCCGCTCCTTGCCTCTGGCTCAGGCGATTATACCCTACCACCAGACCCGCAAGCGACCAGAACATCCCGTTGGCCAGCACATCCCAGAAGGTATCTCGGAACATAGCAGTGGCCACGTAATTCAGCATCGCCACCCAGAAAAGGACCACGAAATCTCGCGACAAGACGTCGCCGGAGGCGGTGTCGGGGAGCTTTCCATACAACTGACGGGACTGGCGATACAGCAGGAACAACACGAGCAGGACGCCGCCGAGTCCGATCGCTCCTGTCTCGGCCGCCATGTTAAGGAAAAGGTTGTGCTGCACCACCACCCCGGTAGACAGTCCGATCAAACCCGCCGGGTCACGCTCAAGGTTCTGCTGGGCGTCCACGAAATGCCCGAACCCGACGCCCGTAAGAGGATTGGTCTTGAATATCTCCCAGCTCTGGTGGAGCAAGATCTGACGGGAGACAATGGGGCCTTTCTGCGCCACCCCACCGGTCTGCCGACGAGTCTGGGCCAAATTCCCCCAGAACATCGCAACACCCAGAATCGTCACCACGGCAGCAAACCCAAGCCTGACAACTCCGAAGCGTCGCCTTCCCGCCAGGAGGCACCAAACAACACCGCACAGGAGAAACGCGACGTAGGAGGCCCTGATGCCCGTGAAAAAGATGGCGGGCGGTACGGCGATGGCTTGGATGATCAGGGCGATCCGATACGGACCGCGGACCTTGCGTATCAAGAACAGCGCCGTGTAGAAAAGCAGCACCAGCAGCAGGCCCTGAGGCCCGGCTGCGGCGAACGCCCCGCGGGCCCGATCGAAGTGAATCCCATAGCTGGGGTCGTTGATGTATTTCGGCCAGATCCACTCCCGTGCCGCCTCCATGCCCATAATCGAGGCGTATTGAAGGTAAGACAAATACAGCGCGTACCACCCGTACACACTGATCAGCACCAACGCCCAGCGGATCTGCCGCTCATCCCGCGTGGCGTTGTAGAGAAAGTAAAAGATGATGAACGGAAACAGCAGCGCCACCATGAAGCGGTAGTACGGGGCGGTGGCGACCTCGGGTGTCCGGGCCAACCACCCGGTGGCCGTGGCGCTGATGGCGCAATACGCGGTAAGGGCGGCCATGGCCCACAAAAGCGTGCGATCGAACCTCAACCGTCCGCGGCCAAGGAAAAAATACAGGCCGAACCCCAGCAACGCCGTCAGGAAAACAAACCTGGGAACGGTGAGGTTAAAGAACCCGGTGATCTCCAACTTCCACAGCCCCGAGTCCACCACGCCGTAGGAAAGCACCCACAGCCACGCCCAGATCGTGATCTCCCACTTGACGGCCCAGTAGCAAACCAGCGCAAAGACGCCCAGACCGAGAAAGCACCAGGGCGACAGGACCGGGACGGCGACCGACAGAGCGGTCAGGGCGATCAGCAAGACGGCCAGGACGGTCAGGGCGAACGTATCAACTCTTTGCTGACCGATCGTAAACATGTGTAATTTGCCCGCCTGGCCGTGGCACGTCAGATCCGGCTGTAAAGGAACTTTGGTATCGGGTAGGTCCGCAGATTCAGCACGAGCCCAGCGACTGTCCCGCCGCTGGCCTCGACGCGTTTCTTGGCCTGGGCGACGGCCTCGCGCGGAGTATTCTCCGTCCGTGCGACGAGCACGACGTCCTTGACGACCCGGGCCAGGATCTCCGCGTCGGGAAACTGGTTGACCGGGGCTGAATCGACGATCACGTAATCGTACCCGTTGGACAGCGTGCGAAAGAACTTCTCCAGGGCGTCGGCCCGCAGAAGCTCAAAGAGCTTATTGTCGGCCTTGCCGACCGTGTAGACGTCCAGGCCCGAGTTAACCTGTTGGGCGACCGATTCGGGAGCCATCCCTTCAAGGACGATCTCGCCGATCCCGGGTCCCTGGTTGACTCTAAGCAGCTTGTGCAGTGCGGGGGCGCGGAGATTGAAGTCCACCAGCGCCACCCTAGCAGCGCCGGCCGGGGCCGCACCGACCACCGCCAGGCCGCACGCGACCGTCGAGGCGCCTTCTTTGCGACCGGACGAGCAGACCAATACCGTCTTGCCCGAGACCCGCCCGGAGTAGAACAGCGAGACCCACAGACCTCGAAAAACCTCTTCGGCCTTGGGCTTCAACGACGCCCTGACGGCGACTTCGCCCTGTTGGCTAACGCCTTCTGTTATGCCTTCTGTTATGCCCTCTGTCATGTCTCACCTCACCGGGTTCGAACGATACGCCCGCCGAGCTTCGGGACCGAAACCAATACCGGCACGCCAAGGTGCCGTTCGGCGTCGTCGATGCTCTTGACGGTATGGTCGAAATAGTCCGACAGGAACGCGTAACTAAGAGCCAATATCACCCCGCCGATCGCCGCGATGAGCAGGTTGAGCCACATAATCGGCCTTCGCGGATCGGACGCAGAAGGTTTGGACGGCGCGTCCAGCACGGAAACCAGGACGTGCTTGTCCGCCAGGCCCGCAGCTGTGGCTGCACTGACGACCCGCTTCTTCTCTTCCTCATAGATTGTCTGAGTCATATTAACGTCGCTTTGGAGCCGTTGATACGCGGCCACCTTCTGGGCCAACTCGTCCAGCACCATTTGATCCTGGTTGAGCCTTTCGGAAAGCACTGCTCCCCTGGCCCGCAAGACGAATACCTCCTGGTCGAGGCGCGTCCGATGCTTATTCAGGTGGTCCCGCAGGTCATTATAGGCTTCCAGCAGCTCAGCCTTAAGGTATCTCAACTCCTGGTGATCATCGGTGTATTTGGGGGTAAGCTCGTTAAGTTGCAGCTTCAACAGGACGATCCGCTCGTGGAGCTTGACAATCGGCGGGTTGGACTTCAACACGGCGTCAGGGACCACGAGATCCAACACGTTTTGCCTCTTCAGTTCGTTTTCGATGGTGGAGCGAAGCGCCACGGTCGTGGCAAGCTGCTCCTCGATCTTGGCGAGGGTCCCGCGGGTCTGCCTGGCGAGAGAAGCGACACCCGTTTCGATGCCTCCGCCGCCCTTCCCGACCATGTTGATCACATGCAGCAGGTCCCCTTTGAGATTCGAAGCAATGAAGTCCTGCAGGGCGGTTGAGGCCAGGTTTCGACTGGCTTCAGCGGCGACAAGGACCTTTTGCTGGAGGAACTGTTCGGCCTGCTTGGTTGCCTGAACCTCCAACTGCGTATAGCGCATCAGGTACGCGTCGGTGATGTTCTGCGCAAGCTCGTTGGCTCGCCTGGCGGCCAGGACGGTTGGACTGACTCCAAGACGTTCGGCCTCCTCGCGCTGTTCAGGCCAGTCGACCCTGATCTTGAAGGTCTGCGTGAAGGTGGCGTCCGGGCCGCCGGGGGTCACGACGCTGACGCGCTTTCTGACCTGACGCATGAACTTCCCGTTGGCGCTGACGTAATCGCCAATCTTCTCATTCGCGTACCACGCCTGCTTGGAAGGTGCCTTCGACGGGCGCTTTGAGCTGGGCCGCTCCGCCAGACGCATCAGAGCCGACGCCAGTACGTAATCGCTCATGATGATCTGCCGCTGCGTCCTGACGAACAGGGAGACCTCGTCGCGCGTCGATGTCGGCTCATATTCGAGGGGATTGGTCACGCCGCTGGGTTTGGCGTGCAGTTCCACCTCTGACCGGTACCACTTCGGCGCCAGGTAGGTTGTTACGGCGACGGCTGCTATTACCAGGATTATAATCAAGGCCATGCTGATGAACCGGCTGGCCACCACCCTGATGATCTCACGCAGCGTTCTGCTGGCGTATTTGTCGGGCATGTCTCACCTCGTGAGTCGTTCGCCGATAGTGGTCTCGGTTACGGATTGGGTCCGAGCCAATCGACCGCATCGTTAACGTTATATCCTGCGTAGCTGCTGAACCCGCCAACCGCTCGGATTCCCCGCGTCCAGACGTACTCGATGTAGTCTGCGCGCTTGGCGATCGCGGTGGTTGGTACATAGACGATGTCGCCGTCCTCCAGCCAGATGTCGTAGCGGTGCTTGCTCGTGTCGGCGACGACAGGCTCGTCCCCACCCCTGGCGCGGTTCTCCAGGAGCTGGTAGACATTGATGATGGCTGCCTGCGGACGCGGTAAGTGCCTCCGGCGGATCACCACCACCTGGGAGAGCTCCGACCGGCCTGGTACGTAGCTTCCGGCCAGCGCCAGCGCCTGTAGCAGCGTCACCTCGTGGGTCCGCTCGATCAGCCCCCCGGCCTGGTTGAGCACCATCCCCGGCTTGCGAACCTCGCCCATCACATAAATACGAAGCGGCGAGATCGTCTGGACGTTTACCGTCACCTCCAGTTCGCTTAGCCCGGCACCGGCGTAGGCCTTGTTCAGCTGCCGGTGCAATTCGCTGATCGTAAGCCCGGCCGCACGGATCTCCACGATGAACGGCAGTTGGATCGTCCCGTCGGGCGTGATCGGAACCAGACGGCTCTGGCCGCGGGGAGAGGTGACTATCGCCTCTTTCAGTTCCTTGATCTTGACGTTCGATTCCTTGAAGCTGACGGTCAAGGTGGGGTCTTTCAGATACTTGGCGTACCCGGCCTTGAGTTTGTCGTGGACTTCGTCGATCGTCCAGCCCGCCACCTTCACCGGCCCAATCAGGTCCAGATAGACCTTCCCGTCGGATTGAACCCGCTCGGTCTGGTTCAGCTCGGGATTAAACGGGAAACGCGCCACAAGAACATCCTCGAGCTTGATCTGGTAGGCGACGTCTTCAATGTGCTTGACGTGATATATGATCTCCAGATAGTCACCCTCTCGCAGTCGGTAGTCCCGCCGGATAATCTGCGAGACCGGGGTCTCCTGAGGCGCCCAGGACTTCTGAAGGAACTCCTGCGGGAGAGCGGGTTCAACAACTATCTCTTGTTCTTCCTGCGGGCCGCACCCCGTCACGCCCAGCGCTGCCGCCAGCGCGGCCAGCAGAATTACACCGGAAATTCGTCGTGTTGCGGTCATCTCTTCACCTCAGTGACCGTGACAAATGCATCTGCACGGTGTTGCCTCACTTTCGCCAATTGGGCCAGGGCCTGCTCGTAGGTGGGAAATCGCCCCACCTGCACCACGTGAAGCAAGGTCCGGTCCACCGCCTCCGGCTTGACGCCAGCCGGCAGCGAGCTTTCCCGAAGCTGGCTTGCGTCGGCTTCGGCCCGTTTCTTCTGCTCAAAGGCCCCGGCCTGGATCGTCCAGGTAGTCCGGTGCACCCGCCGGGCTGCCTGCGTTGCGATGTCCGAGCCTTCCATGTGGTAAATCACCTTGTTGTACTGCTTGTCGGCATCGCGCCACCGGCCCTGGCGCTGGAGCACGCAGCCCAACCGAAAGCATCCGTGCCCGAAAAGCGGGTCGCCCGGGTTCATTTCTTCCAGGGCCTGGCGGTACATATTCTCAGCCAGCGCCATGTCGTCCTGCTCGTAAGCAATATTTCCCAGGACGACAGACGCCTCGGATCGCACCTTCGAGTCCTTGGTATCGGCCGCTTCGGTCAGGTCAGCTCGGGCTCCGTCGATGTCCTCGAGGCGATGCTTCGCCTTACCGCGAAGACAGTACGCCCTGGGAACGCCTCTGCTGCGGGCGTGATCCCGCAGGAAGGTGTCCATCTGGGTTACCGTCCCTGCATAATCGCCTCGCTCGAAACAGTCCGTCCCTCCCTGGAGAAGCTCCCTGGCCTGGGGAGACAACGCGGCGTCACATCCGGCCATCATGGCCGTGGCGGTGACAAACCCCACGCCAAGAACCGATAAGATCCGTCTATGCATCTTGTGCCTCAGTGGCCCCGCTATCCATAGCGCGGGCGCTAATTACGATTGTTATCGTCACTTGTGGATAGGGACTTGAGGGTTACAAATTGTCGAATCCCCCCCTTCTGCAAACCCCCTCACCCGCCCCGGCTATCCAATCGCCGCAGTATCACCCCAAGTGCCAGCTCCGCCGGTCAGGACAAATCACGACGAACCGAACCGCTGAGCGAATTGGACATACTGCATGCGTGTTTCATACAGGGCCTTGTCAAGCGCCTTTTTCTCTTCGTCGGTAAGGTTCCCTTTGGTCTTTTCCTCAAGGACGCTGAGGGTATCTATGTGGTGCTTCGCCAGCGTCAGGTCCACCAGGCGTTTCTTGGTCTTGGGGTCCTCGTATCCACCCAGCGCCAACAGCCCCTGCATGGCGACAGAGCTGACCAAGGTAGCAAAGCTGGCAGGCGGGAGTTCTCGCGGGCCCTGGGCTGCGGGCCCTTCGGCGGCGGGTTCGGCTTCGGAAGGGCTAGCCTTGGATTCGACCTGCTCGGCGAGCTTTTGCTTTTCAACAGCGGCCTGGACCTTCCAATCGTCGTCCACAATGATCTTCGGTTCGTCGGACTTCTTGGGCTCCTGCTGGGCGTCTGCAGGTTCTTTCTTTTCGTTCTTGGGCA
>DAOVQV010000070.1 GCA_030628445.1 Phycisphaerae bacterium
AATGCGAGACAACCGGCAGACACACTTCAGCGCGACGGACTTCGAAGTGAGCAAGGCCGTTGCCGGATTGTTGGGCTGCCAGTATCCGCCGGATCAGGACCACATCCACGGCGTGGACGCGCCGGCGGTGGCGTATACGGACAGCGATCGACCGCAGGTCGCCGTGTCGAAGGCTGAGCATTACACGTTGCTTCACCTTGATCCGACGGGTGACGATCTATACTCGCTCGAAACCGAGGGGGCCGGCCGGGTGAACGTTCGAGCGGACGCGGAAACCCCGGATGCAGTGCGGGTCCTTCCGATCGAGCGCGTGCCGGTGAAGACGTATCTGGAGTAGGAGCCATGAAGGTTGTAGTGCCGGGACGTGGGTGGTGTTGCACGCTGAGGGGGGCGCCGGCGGCGGTATACTACGGCGTGCTTGGGCCGTTTTCGGAGGGCACGTATTTGCGCTCGGTGTCGTTGTGGGTCGGGGGTGACTTGGCACACATCGCGGAGGTGGGTGTGGTGCTGGGGGCATCGGGAGAAGCAAGTGAGGTTGCGTATGAGGCCGGGCGATCTCTCATCGACCGATCGGTGTCGTACAACTTTGGGAGTCCGTCGATCATACTCGATGTTGGGGTCGGGTTGAGCGAGATGGTAGTGCTGTGCCCGGGAGTACGGATTTCGAGCGGGTCAAGGTATTGCATCGTAATGTTCGGCCCTGGGGCGGGCCCGGTGCGTGCGGAGTTGGTAGCGGTGGCGGAAGTGGTGGAGATAGAGGAGGTTGATTGAGATCTGGCGGCAATGCGTGACGTGCGTAGGTCATGCTGCGGCGGGCGATGCGTATGGGTTTGTCGTGGTCGGACCGTTGCGTGGCAGGGGCGAGTTACGGGAGGTTTGGATTTGGCCGTTGTGTGAAATGGCGAGGATGACGCACATCGGGATGGTGATTTCGGGCGTTGGAGAGGGAAGCCTGGCCGCGATGCGAGCCGGCTCCTCCTTGATAGCACGTAGCTTCGAGTTGGCGGTTGCGGGGCAACCGACGTTCCCTGTTAGGGCGACGTCGTACGGGTACGGCCAGTTAAGGGTCGTGTGTGCGATGCGGATCGTGACGGGGGCGAGTTACGTGATTGTTGGGTGGACTGGTGACGCGGAGTACAGTATCGGTGTGGCCGCTACGGCGACGGTGATCGGCTTGGCACGCATCGGTGCGAATGGCCTGGGCGTCGAAGATGGGATTGACCGATGACACGAAGCGGGACATCGACAACCCGCGTCATTGGCGTGGATTAGCCGGCGATGACGCGGCTCTGCTTGCGACGTGGATCGATCGACTGGAGGTAAAGCCGGATGAGCTACATACGGGCATTGCTGTGGGACCGCTGCCGGAGATCCCCGCCGAGATCAATACGCCGCGGCTTGCGGCGGTACAGGTGGGGACTTCGAGTTGGCGGGTTGACGCTGCGGTTCGTTTTGGTGCGAAATGGTGGTTGATCGAGTGTAAGCCCGACGCAGGTCATAAGGCGCTGGGGCAGTTGATCTTTTATCGTTGGTGGTGGCAGCAACAGCCAGGCTATCCGGTCGCCGAGCGGTTCGTGATCTTGACGGACGAGTGCGACTCTGATTTCATACCGGTGTTCGAAACGTACGGCGTGGAGGTGATCAAGTTGGGTGAGGTCCTCGGTTTCTCCCGCCGGCGTCGCCGGCGAATAGTTGAAGAATAATCGCTCGGGTGAGAAGGCGAGCGTTTGCGAAGAAGGGCCTGGCTGTGGCGGCCAGGCCCTCGTTACGCGCTACGGCGACTGTTCACTCGGCAGAGAGGATCACGGTTTGTCGGCATACGGCAGGACGATTCGCTCGATCTTGTTGAGACGGGCTTCGATCTGATAGAGACGCCGTGAACGTATATGGGCGTTTGCGATGATCTCGTCGAGGCGCTTGAGGATGATCTCGGTAGCGTCGGAGTGTTGGTCAAGTCTTTGATTGAGTCGTTCTTGTTGTGAAGCGTTCATTTCGAGTTTTCCTTTGTGAGAGTTGTTTGGTGGGGGCGACGCTCGCCCCTTGGTGGAACCGTGGGCCCGTAGCTGTCAAGGTGGAGTCTTTTCGCAAGAGCCCGGCGAAGGCGCGGCGTCGCGAAAAGCAGCAGTGCGAAGCACGGACCTTTACAGCGGAGGGCTAAAATGGAGTTCCACCCGAGCGAGCGTCGGTGTTTGTTAAGGAATACTGTCGATTGCAATTTTCAGGTCATCAAGTGACGGGTGGGTATAGATTGCCGTAGTGCTGATGCGTTGATGTCCGAGGGCTTGTTGGACGACGGCAAGGTTAGAGACGCGAAGAAGTCGAGTGGCGAACGTGTGACGCAGCATGTGAGGCGTCAAGGTAAAGCCGCCGGCTAGACGAGCGGCGGTGTGGAATCTACGTTCGATTGACCTGGTGGTGACAGCTGAGGCACTTGGTGTGGTTGAGATCGCATAGTTAGCCAGAGAGAATCCACGAATTGATGCAACGACGTGCCAGATAGCGTTGATTCGTTCGGAGAGTTCGCGGTTGATCGGGATGACGCGGGCACGGTGTCGCTTGGTCATGCCGGAGGTAAGCTCGAGGGCGGTCTTTGATTCGTTGCAGTAGATCAGATCAGACCAGGAGAGCTGTACGGACTCGCCGACGCGGATACCGGTGTGGAGCATCAGGTAGAACGCAAGGGGGTACGGGTGGGGCAGGGCGGCGGCGGCGGCGGTCAGCTTGGGAATCTGATCATCCGGGATGATCCTCATTTCGGGGCTCTTTTAGTTTTCAGGATTTACCGGGTCCAGGTGGTCTAGGTAGGCGCGGCCAGGCCGCCAGGCGGGAACTGTGGCCGCCTGGCGACCGAGAGCCACGCTGCTCCGGGGGTCGGTAAGACCCGGAGAGTGCCGGTTTGCTACGCAGCAGACCGGCGGGGTTACCAGTTGCCCGCAAAGCGACGTAGCCGGCGTTTCGATCGCGCTAAAGGCGACGTCGTGGCACGGGGTATTGTCGCCTTACGGGCGTCGCTATTAAAGAGGGGCGGAGTTTGGTTGTCAAGGGAAATCGTCGCATTATGACCATTTTGCGACAAAAGATGAGCCCCGGTCGGTAATGTGCGCGACCAACCGGGGCAGCGAAAGGAGATAAGGACCATGAGAGTAGCGCAGGATAAGGACTTTGTCGGAAAAGTCGAGGGGGGGGGCGGAGCCCCCACCCGAGGCCGCACACGGTGCACGTGTGCGGTGCCGCCCCGCTTGCGGGGCGGAGGGGGGGGCCGTGGGGGGCTTGCCCCCCGCGTACAGGGGCGAGCGGCACTAGCGTGCCGTGGCATGGCACGTCGCAGGCCTGAGTGTCTCACGCGTATCCGCGTACTCGCGGACCCGCAGGGGTGAGGGGAAAGCTCCCCGGTTGAGCGCAGCGAATACGGGGAGACCCCCGAGCAGCGTGAGGCCGAAGTAGGGCGGGCTTACCAGTCGGCCCGCCCGTGCAGCGGTCGGCGCGTAGGAGCGTAGCGACGGAGCGCTCTGTTTTGGTGGTAGCGTCTAAGCGCAGCGCCAACGCGCGCCAAAACAGAGCCCGGAGGGCCGGCCGGTGGCCAAGACGTGCTCGCCACCGGGCACGGGACGTGCCGTCTCGCCAACAAAAAAGGCGCCGTTTGCTGCCTGCAGGCAACGGTGACGAGGGATTCGCTGTAAAGGTTCGCGGCTTGCAGGCAACAGTGAGGAACAAACGCTGGTTACGCGTCTGCTGTTTTCTTTGTTCGGTGCTGCGGATGCCTGCATGCTACCTCACGTCGCGTCTGGCGTGAAAAATGCACGGAAGGCGTCGCCATGGACATGATAGGTGGAATGGTGGCTGTCGTTTGGTTCGGTGTGAAGCGATGCAGGCGTGGCTGGAAGAAAAGATGATGCGGGCGAAGAGAATGGAGGATGATGGCCGCGATCGGGTCAACGACGATCGGCGTCGACGGATGATGGACGCGAAGACGATCAGGCCGTCTGTATGACGTCATGGACCAAAAAAGTCATAAACAAAATCCTCAACCTGATTTTCATCCATGACGTCATACAGACGGCCCGCCTTATACATCTTCGCATACATAATCCGTCGACGCCATGCTAGATCGTCATTGACCCGATCGGCCTTCTTCATCATCTGCCATTCTCTTCGCACATCCACCCTTTCCTTTTCTTCCAGCCACGCCCACCAAATCTTCACACCGAACCAAACGACCGTAATTACAATTCCACCTATCATGTCCATGAAAGAGCGACGCCACGTGCATTTTTCATGACAGACGACGACGTGCCGACGACGTCCAAATTTGTTGCGTGAAGTACGTAAACCGTACAGTAGCCGATGGACGTGCGTCGTTCGGGTCGTACTTGCTTCTAGTACTACAGCAGCAGCAGGCTAGCCCGCCGCCGCCGTAGTACGTGAAGCAAACAATCCTGGAAAAGTCAGAAGATGCTGATGCGCCGTCATTGGAATTTGCGAAGTCACTCCGTAGCCGATGGACGTGCGTCGTTTGGGCTGTACTTGCTTCACGCTCTATAGCAGCAGCAGACTTGTCCGCCGCCGCCGTAGTACGTGAAGCATTCAATCCTGACTGAGTGAATCCTGGATGATCCGTTAGTGCGTGCGTTACGGTCGGAAATGTCGTCCGTAGCTGGTTAGCGTTTCGAGCGTTGCGGTCCGTCGGAAGTGCGTTCAGGTGATGACGTGTCTTACGTTGATGGTAGGATTCAGGTCGTTTGGATGGCTTATGAGCCTTCTTACCCTGGGATGTCAGGTGGTGTCACGGTTGTTTCGGACCTGTT
Organism: Phycisphaerae bacterium; assembly: GCA_030628445.1. Classification (GTDB taxonomy): domain Bacteria; phylum Planctomycetota; class Phycisphaerae; order SM23-33; family SM23-33; genus DAOVQV01. The sequence goes on from DAOVQV010000070.1 coordinate 4,806, forward strand.
TTCCTGGGGTGGACCGTGGAGCGATGAAGCCTGGATTGCTTGAATGCAGGTAGAGCAGAGACGAACGGGATAGGTGTCGATGATGTTGTATTTGGTTCCGCACGTGAAACATTGGATTCTGGTTTCCGGTGGGTTTTGGGGGGAACCGACTATGGTTGAATTTTCCGACACGTCGCGCGGAGGCTGGGCAAGGGTGATGGTGTCTTGTAGCCAGAGTGCGGCGGTGCGGGCGCTGATGCCGTGGACGGCGGCCTGGTGAATGTAGTTGCGGCGTGTCTCCGGGTCGGCGATGCGTGCGAGCCGCTTGGCGGCGGCGGAGGAGATCTTCTTGTCGTGGACGGCCTGCTGTAGGTCGGCGTCCCAGTCGAGGATCTCGAGTCGGTCGAGAATCCAGTTGACGTTGCGACCGATGGTTGCGGCGACGACGTCGACGCCGCCAGGTGTTGATTCGATGAGGTCGTGGAGTTGGGCGGCTTCCTCGACTGGGGTGAGGTTGGTCCTTGTTAGGTTCTCGGTGAGTCGAATTGTGGAAGCACCGGTGTCGTCGGTGTTTACGATGTGGGCGGGGATCTCTGTGCGCTGAAGGAGTCTGAAAGCATCGAGACGGTTGAGGCCTGCGAGAAGTCGGTAGCGGTCGCCGTATGGGCGGACGGTGATTGGGTTGATGAGGCCTGACGTTGCGATCTGGTCACGGAGCCGGTGGATCGCTTCGGGGTCGCGCTGCATCCGAGCGTTGCGGTCGTGGTCAAGGTCGATCAGGGAGAGTGGGATTAGCTTGAATGTCCCCGCGGATGGTTTCGGGTGTGAGATTGTGGACGGTGACAAAGCCGCCTGGATCGACGGAGACGCGGAGATAGTGGGGGTTGCCGGGGTTGAGGGATCGGACCCAATGGGGCGGCAAGGTGACGGCGTAGGCGTTTCCGAGTCGCATGAGTTTTCGGATTGTGACTGGAAAGCCAGCCTGTGAGTCCTTCTGTGATATCTTGCCCATGCCTGTGATTTTACCTGTGATATCTTTGCAGTTTACTCACAGGGGGGTCCCCCCGCAAGGGGGGGCTGTGAGTAACTCGTCGTAAAATCACAGAAGATATCACAGGCAAAGCACGGATTGAAGGATAAGATGAAGCTACGGATCCGGCGAATCGCACGGATATCACAGGGCTTATGATGATGATTAGTCTTTAGATGGTAGGATCATAAGAGAGCCTGTGAATTGTTGGTTTTTTTGCGGAGGCTGAGCGATGGCAGAGATTGCAGCGGTAGACGTGATAGCGAGCAAGTGGGCTCGGGTGACGCCGACGAGGACGGCGGATTACGAGGACGGGGTGCGGAACCCGCGGAAGGACTGGTCGCGGTCGACGCTGGCGGCGACTGACGCATGGAAGGCGGGGATCGCGGAGTCGGTCGCAAAGGGCACCTGGCAGAAGGGTGTGTCTAGAGCCGGAACGCCGGGTTGGCAGGAAGGGGCGATAGCCAAGGGCGTTCCTCGGTGGGGACCTGGCGTGCAGGTTGCTGAGCCTAGGTATGCTGCGGCGTTCGCACCGTTCCGCGAGGCGATCGCACGGGTGACGTTGCCGCCTCGGTACGCGCGGCGTGATCCTCGGAACCTGATGCGGGTGAATGCGATCGTCGACGCGCTGGTCAAAGCGAAGCTGGCTCAGGCGTCGTAGGTAGAACCACAATGGGTTTGTGGTTTCGTGTTTAAAGCTGCTCGCGCGGCGGGCGCGTGTTTTTAGGAGTAGAGCAGTGGCGAGTTTCATACATAGTATTTTGCGGGCGAACGCGGCGATCGCCGCGGACGGTGACGAAGTGGTCGACCTTCCGGTCAATCCGTTGTCGGTGATTTTGCTGCACATTACGCCGCTGAATAGCACGGCGGCGCCGGCGGACTACGCGTTCATGGGTGCGATCCTGTCGGCGTTGGATTCGATCAGGGTGTCGCACAAGGGGTCCGCGATCGTTGATCTGAACGGGTACGATCTGGCGGCGTTGGACCTGTTGTATCATAAGGCGGGTTTGTTCCAGGCGAACGCGGTCCGAACGGACGATGACCGAAGGTCGTTGACGATCCCGATATTCTTCGGGAGGCGTGCTTATATGCCGTCTGAGTGCTTCCCTGAGACGAAGAAGGGGGAGCTACAGCTTTCGATCACGTGGGACATCGCGGACACGGGCTTTGATGGGTTGCGAAGGAGTATCGAAACGATTGAGCTTCCTGAAGCTACTCCTGATTATGTGCAGAAGGTTACGACGCTGGCTCAGACCTTCGCGGCGGTGGGGCAGAATGACATTGACCTGCCGATCGGTAACGTTATCCGTGCAATTCTCCTATGGGGAACGACCGGATTCGCGGGAGCGGTACCGGCGCCGTCGTGGGGGCAAATCCAGCTCATGCGAGACAACCGGCAGACGCACTTCAGCGCGACGGACT
>DAOVQV010000275.1 GCA_030628445.1 Phycisphaerae bacterium
CTGGTTCTCGTTGAGCCGGTCGGAGTGCAACCCGTCGCGGCACCCGCCGGTTGTGAAGTCATATACCGCCGTGCGCAGGTCATTGTCGCCGAGGAACCAGTTGAAAGCCCGCTTGGCGTAACCGAGCCAGTGTTCCTCCCTCGTTACATGATATGCTTCGATACAGGCGTCGACCAGCCCGTGTGCCTCTATCGGCTGCTGGTCGAAATCGGCCTTTTCCCCGCCGCGCATGTACCATCCGGAGGTCCCGATAATCGAGAGCATCCCGTCGCGGTTCGACTGGACCGAGACCAGCCAGTCCAACGCCTTCTTCCCGACGTCGATCATCTCGTTTTGTCCCATCCACTTTCCGCTCATCAGCAGGGCGTGGGGCAGCTTGGCGTTGGCGTAGGTTACTACGTTTTCGCACCAGGGCCACTCGTCGCTCATGTTGTCGGTGAAGTGCCTCAGCAGCCTTTCGCTGAGCGTCGCGCGGTAGCGCCTGGCTTCGGAGTCTCCGCTGAACCGCCTGAGGTAGGCGTGGATCCCCTGTATCGTAAAGGCCCAGGCCCGCGGCGAGGCGAAGCTTTCGACGGCCGGGAGCCCGTTCAAGAATAACCGCGTCGCCAGCGCGATCATCGACTCGTGCGGGCACAGCGCCACGGCCATACCCAGCCCCCACAGTGCCCGCGCGTGGCTGTCCTCGCTGCCGATTACCTCCGACCACGTCCTCTCATAGTTGAGGAAGTTGCGGAAGCGCCCGGTCTTGGGTTCCATCGCGTGAGCAAGGAAGGATAGGTATCTCTGGATCAGCGGGATGATGCTTTCGTCGTGTGTCTGGTCCCAATGCATCGCGGCCGCTATCAGGACGCGGCTGTTATCGTCGGTGCAGTACCCGTGGGCGCGGTTCGGCGTCGAATAGATGCAGTGCTGAAGAATCCCCGTCTCGTCCGTCAGCGTTCTCAGGTGGCGCAAGTCCGTCTCGGGCAGCTCATCCTGTTTCTGGGCGTCCTTTTCGGACGGTTTGGCGACCACGGAGGCGGGTTTGGGGACCCAGGCGTCCGTCGCCTCGCTGAACAGATCCAGATATCTTTGCCCGATGCGTTTCCAGATCATCTTTCGGCAGTGGTTGAAGGCCTTCTTTCTCATCGCGTGGCAGGCGGTTTCGTTCTCCAGCAGGTCGAGCACCTGTTCGCCGATGGCCTCGGCGTCGCGGAACGGGACGAGCCGCCCTCGTCCTTCGGCGAGCATCTCCATGGCGTACCAGTAGGGCGTGGAGATGATCGCCTTGCCCGCTCCCATCGCGTAGGCCAGCGTCCCCGAGACGATCTGCGCCTCGTTCAGGTACGGTGTGACGTAGATGTCCGCGGCGCCAAGGTATTCGCACAGCTCGGTAGACTGGACGAACCGGTTGACGAACATCACGTTCTGGCTTAACCCAAGTTCACTGACCCGGCGGGTCAGGCTGTTGCGGTATTCCTCCCCGTTTTCTCGCTTCACGTGTGGGTGCGTGGCCCCCAGCACGACATAGACCACTTCGGGGTGTTTCTTGACGACCTGTGGGAGGGCCTCGATGACGTACTCGATGCCCTTACCCGGCGAAAGCAGCCCGAAGCTAAGCAGCACACGCCTCCCTTCCACGCCGAACTGGTCCTTGTAGAAGTTCGGATCGACAAACGGGATGTCCGGAATCCCGTGCCCGATAACGGCGATCTTCTCTTCGGGCACGTCGTAGACGCCTTTGAGGATTTCCTTGCCCATCTGGCTCATTGAGACCATCCGGTCCGAGACACGGGCGATCTCCTTCAGAACAGCCTGCTGCTGTTCGGTGGGGCTCTTCAGTATGGTGTGAAGCGTCGTAACCAGAGGGCGGCGCAGCCTCTTGAGCAGGGCCAGAACGTGCGACCCGCAGATACCGCCGTAGATCCCGTATTCATGCTGAAGGGATACCACCGAGACCTGGTGTATATTCAAGAACTCCGCGGCCAGCCGGTAGTCCGCCTGGGTTGACTGGCGGATCTCGAAGCGGACGCGGTCCGGATAGGGATATCCCTCCGGGCGGTCGTTTGTTGCGACAGTGAAGACGTCGTACTTATTGCGGCCGCTCTGGGCGACCGCCTCGCATAGATCGTGCGTGAAAGTGGCGATCCCGCACTGGCGGGGAATGTAATCGCCTACAAATGCGATGGGTAACTTGTCCGATAACAGTCTCGATCGTGCCATACGCCGTATACCTCATACACCTTGCAGTCTCGTTGAAGATCTGCCGTTAACACTCCGAAATCATGATATCGCACACACGGTCCGTTCACAAGAGCTCCCTTGGGCCGCCCAGGGAAGTGCCCCAGACATCGTGACCCCCTGGAATCGATCGCCGCGGCGGGGGTGGGGCCGGGCAAGCTGTTGACCCGAACACTACGAGAGCTGACACGAAAGGCGACAAAGAGATGAAAACGGGCCCATGAGGGAGTTCCCTTTCACCATCAGCCAATGCTGGAAGGGAGTCCACATGTGCCCGCACCCACACTACACCGCAATGAGAGACGCAAAGGACCAGAGAACATTACGACTGCGAATCGTCCAGTGTGCCACTCAGCACGGCATCAAGCCGCCGGCCCGCTTCTTTTGCTGCAGCGTCAATACCGTTCGAAAGTGGGTCCGACGCGATGCCCGCCCCGCGAAGCTCTCCCATACCGGCACATGCAGCAGTAGCGTCGCCAGGCCCCGCGCGGCGCTCTGCGCGGTCCCATGCGCGTCCCCCAGGCGCGACCCTCACGCGGCGCCGTGAGCATCCTGTGCATCCGGCGAGTACGGCGGCGCCAGTGGTGCGACCAGGCCCTGCGCGGGGCTCTGCGCTGCCCCATGCGCGGGCCCCAGCCGTGGTCTTTGTCGGACCGTTTGTGCATCTTGCGAGGCCGCTCGTCATC
>DAOVQV010000107.1 GCA_030628445.1 Phycisphaerae bacterium
GAGATCGCCCAGGCGCGTCTCGTCCAGATCGCAAAAGGCGACGATCTGGAAGTTGGGGTTCTTCGCGACATTTGGAATGTGTATACCGCTGCAAAAGGCCCCGCACCCAACAAACCCAACCTTCATTCTCTCCGCCATCTGAAACGTCCTCTCTCCCGCGGCGGCGGGGCCCACCGCACAAAGGGTGACACAGGACAATAGCCGAATCGCGCAATCCGGTCAACCACACGGGGTCGCAGATCGCCCCTGCGCCAAAGCAAACAGGCGATTCCGTCAAAACGATTCCCACAGACACTTGCCTGTCCCGCAGGGGCCGGTATCTTAGAAGCGGTGTCATAACCTCATTCGGGCTGCAAGCGGGTCTTTTGACGCCTGGCGTCGTCGCGAAAGCTCGACATATCTCCTGGATATGCCGTCGCTTCCGCTCCTTGCCAGATCGACAAAACCCCTCGCTTTCGCCGGCGAAGCAGGTTATGAAACCACTTCTAGCACAAACACAGGTCCCACAGCGCCAGAGCAACCGGACACCAGAGCGGACCTGGAAGAACAGAAGGAATAACTATGATCGCAATGGACGTGCCCCTCCGCAGCGCGCGGCGAACCCAACTCGTCGGACGGATCACCCCGAGCCGGCTCGCCTTTACACCCCAGGAAATCTGGTGCGTATCACCCTCAAGAACGCACCGAACCAAACCGTACCCGTTCCCGCAGAAGATCATCATGGGCTGCGTGGAGAGCTTCGAGTCTCGTGCGAAGTTCACCCCGCCGCCGTTCACCGCCGTAATCGAGGGCCAGGGCCGGCGGTCCCTGATATCCGTCAAGGCCCGCCCCGGGTGGCACCGGTGGAACATAGTGACCTTCGCGGCCGGAAAGCGGGAGGTGGAAGTGATCATCGAATTCGAAGGACACACACCACTGTCGCAGGCCAGGAAGAACGTCCGCGTGCAGCTGTTCCCGGGGCGCGAAGGCGAGACCCGCCACGAGCTGCTCGCCCGCGGGCTGAAGGCCCAATACCCCGCCGCCTACCGCTGGCGTCCAGAACGCCGTGCGAAGTGGTGGTCCCGCCCAATCTACTGCGGCGTAGGCGATCAGGCCGCCAACTCCATCAGGTTCAGCACACCGCAGAACCGCGTCAGCTTCGCCGAGTCGTGCAACCAGGCGAACTACGAGCGCGGGCTCGCCCGGTTAGTAAGGGCCGCCGTTCCGATCGGGACGACTACCATCGACGCCGGGTGGTCCATCGGCGACACGTGGGATGTTGACAAGGGCCGCTGGCCGGACCTGCGGGGCTTCATCGATCGCCAGCACGCCGCCGGTAGGCGCGTCCTGCTGTGGATCGCAACTTGGTACGCCAAGGGTATTCCCGCCGAATGGTGCTTGTTTGAAGACGGCCGAAAGATCTCCGTCGATCCGACCCATCCGGGTTACCGCAGGTTCTTGGCGCGTCAGGTTCACTACATGCTCTCGCCCGACCGCGGGTCCCTGAACGCCGACGGGTTCAAGATCGACCAGCTGCGCCGCGAACCGCTGGAGGTGGACTGGAAAGACCAGGCCCCCTCGTCCCGGGGGTACAGACCCAAGAAAAAACCGAAGTTCGCCCTCGCCCGCGACGGCTGGGGCGCCGAGCTGCTGTATCAGTTGCAAAAGGACATCTACCGGGCCGCAAAAGCCGCAAAACCGGACGCGCTGATAAACTCCTCCACCGTCCACCCCTACTTCTACGACACGTTCGACCAGGTTCGCCTGCACGACATCGAGGCGATTCCCGCCGATCCGGTGGCGGCGATGGGCGCCCGGGCGGACCTGGCCCATGCGGCGCTTCCGCATCATCTGATCGACGCGGACGACTGGCTGCACAGCGATTATGACAAGTGGCTGGATTTCACCATGCGCAACCACGTTCTGGGCGTCCCGTGCATCTTCTATTCCGAGCACTTCGTGACCGAAATGGGCAAGAGGACAAGGCCGATCCCCTTGCGAGATCTGCGGCGAATTGCAGGTGCATGGACAAAGGCGCTATGACACCCCGCCAACGAGTTCTACGGGCCTTGGAAGGCGGACACGCCGACAAGGTCCCGTTCACGATGTACGAGAACAAAATTCCCCAGTGCACCGCCGAGCGCGAGATGCGCAACCGAGGGATGTGCATCGTGTACCGCAAGGTCCCGGTCGTCAAGACGCACCGGCCCAACGTCAAGACAACCAGCAACTTCTATTGGGAAGGCCCAAAACAGTTCGAACGCATCACGATCGAGACGCCCGCGGGGACGCTGACGAGCTTGCGCCAGCCGGTCGGGTTCACCACGTGGGCCCACGAAAAGCTCTTCAAGACGCCCGAGGATTACAAGGCGATCCTGTTCTACATCCAGGACGCACAATTCGAGCCGAATTACGAGGCGTTCGCGGGGGCCCAAGAAGAACTGGGCGAGGACTTTATCTGCCGGGCCGGGTTCGGCCTCGAGCCGCTTCAGGAGTTCATTTCCGGGAACATCATGGCGATGCAGACATTCTGCCTCGAGTGGATGGACCGGCGGGATGAGGTCCTCAAGCTCTACGAGGCCAACGTCGCAAACCGGCGCAAGATCTATTCGATGGTGGCCGACTCGCCCGCACTGTTCGCCAACTACGGCGGGAACGTCACACCTCAGATCGTCAGTCCCGAGATGTTCGAGCAGTACTACTTACCACATTACCAAGAGGCGGCTGAGATCATGCACGCCGGCGGGAAGCTGATCGGGTGTCACCTCGACGCCAACTGCAAGCTGCTTTCGGAGCTTATCGGGCGAACAGACCTGGATTACATCGAGGCGTTCACGCCTGTCCCCGACACCGACATGACGCTCGGCGAGGCCCGGGCGGCCTGGGGCGGGAAGGTCCTTTGGCTCAATTTCCCCTCATCGGTGCACCTGAAGTCCGATGAGCAGGTCGAGGCGGCGACGGTGGACCTGCTTGGCGAGCTGGACTCGATTGACGGGGTGCTGATGAGCATCACGGAGGACATCCCGCCGGACCGCTGGCGGGGATCATGCAAGGCGATCATGGACGGCCTGGAACGCCACGCCCGCCGGAATCCGTCGCTGTACACCTGACACGCCTGACAAGCCGCGCCCTACCGCCGATCGGTCGGTAATGCGAATATCTCGACCTCGCGAGGGCGAGGTGCAGCGGCGGCGCGGATGCGTTCGTCGGCCTTGGCGACGGTCGCCAGCGACTCAGCCAGGGCCTCTCGCAGCGCCTCGGGCGTCATGGGCTTCTGGGCGGCGAGCTTGCGCGCCTGGGCGATGGTCGCTGCGACCGTTCCGCGCCGGTCGGGCGCGCCTCGCTTCTTGCGAATCAGGTACAGGAGGTTATCCAGCTGGTCGTAGACGGCCCCGGCCCTGGCGGTGGTCATGTTCCACCCGGCCGACAGCTCATCGGCGCTTCGAACACCCGCTGCTCGCCCGCCGACCAAGATCCGATAGCTTCCGGGCGGAAGGGCTAGGACCGTCAGCGTGTATTGGCTCAGACCAAGTATCTCGGGACTCAGCTTCAGCGCGCCGGCGGCCTCATCGTCATAGGCCAGCGGGAGGCGATCGTCGTGGCGGACAAACGAAATCCCGTTCTTGATCTTCTTCAGCTCCGTTATTTTGCATCCGGCCGCTTCGATCAGCTCCGGGACGGAGGCGTCGATGACGCCCCGGGTTACCTCGCCCGAGGCGCCCAAGCTCTTGAGGATCGCAGAGGCGATAAGCAGCTGACCCTCAGCGCCCGGGCGCGACCCGGCCTCATAGGCCGGCGCCAGCGGGATCAGAACGGCCTTGGCGCCGGACGACTCGATCCTCTCGATGATTTGGCCGAGGGTCGCCTTGTACTGGTCGCCCGTTGCGGCGCCGGTCGAGCGGTGTGCGACGCTCACGACGGTCGGGTTCCAGATGGCGACATCCGTATCGAAACGGCTCAGCACGTCGCCCAGCTTCGCAGCGTCGTACCCGACCGTTCGGAAGTGGACCCGCCGTTGGGGGAAGCGCAGATGGTGGTATGCTTCGACGTAGGTCGGGTAAGCCTTACCGAAAGCATCGCCGTCGGTCAGAAACACCCACGTCACCCCGTCGGGCAGCGGAAGTGGCGAGGGCTGCTTGACAGTCCCATCCGACGGTAGCTTTTCGGGGTAGGCGGCCTGAAGGACCTCGACCTCCAGATCGGCGATCAGTTCGAGACCCCTCACGTTGGGGTGGACATCCTTGAACCACTTGGTGCCGTCTGCGGCGCGTTCGGCGTCCTTCGAGTCGTCGATGATCACCTTCTTGTAGTGCTCCCTGGACAGCTTCTGGTTGCGGATGAACATGTCCCAGTTACCCTTGTGCATCTGCTCGACCGTGCGCTTGTAGACGTCAACCAGGAGGTACCCGCGCTGGGCGGCGACCTGACGGGTCTTGGAGTAGTGTTTCCTGCTGATGGGCTCTTCGGCGTCGGCGCCCATTTGTGCCCACCAATCCCTGTCTTTGACATGCACGGAGGTGCACAGCACGATCTTGACGCCCGGATAATCCCTCTCGACGCGGTCGCACATGGAGATCAGATCGGCCTCGAACTGCTCCGAGGTCCTGTGGTCTTCGTCGTTGACGGCGAACATGATAAAGCACATGTCCATCCGCTTGTGGACGGGGAGGCACTTCGTCTCGTACCATCCGCCGGGCCTCATGAACTTCGCGATCCACCGCCCGCCCTTCGAGACATTGTGGCAGAAGATCTTGTCGTTGTTATAGGCCGCACGCAGGTGCTTCTGAGTGATCGCCTCAAGCCGATGGATTGGCTGGACGTATTTCGCCGCAGTGATCGAATCGCCGAAGTGGACGATGTGGACCTCTCCTGTCCCCTCATCACAGGGGGCCCGCGCCGCCCAGAAGAAACTCACCAGGACAATGGCATAGATGATTTGGGTGCAGTGGTGTCTCATGGATCTTCTCCTGTTTCTTATCTGGAACAAATGACCAGGTTGTTGGCGGAATCCTTACAGGCACCAAGATATCCCATCGCACGGGTCGTCGCAATGATCGGGATCGTCAACCGCCTCTGCGGGACGATCCTAATCAGCCCATCGCTGGGACACTAGAATATCCCGGTGTTCATCCCGTCGCGGTGGTATGCTACTACCCCTTCGGGCGGCGCGGGGCGATGTTCCACGGCGACCGGGAAACCCGCATCACAGGAAGCCACGAGCCGACGGCCGGACGATAAGAAACGCGATAAATCACAGGAATATGGCGAAGGTCGAGACATTGTCGCTGGGGTTTCACCGATACGGGCACATGGTCCAGGAATACTACGTTGCGCGCATCCGGGAGGCGCACGCCAAGCGCCTCGCCAATCGCAGCAAACTGCGCACCCGTGCGGACGTTATCAAGCTTCAAGAGCAGGTCCGGCGCAAGATCCGCCGGTCTTTCGGTAAGTTCCCCAGGCGCACCCCGCTGAAGCCCCGTATCACCGGTACGATCAAGCACGCCAAATACACCATCGAGAAGCTCCTGTTCGACAGTCGCCCGGGGTTTACCGTCTCGGCGAACCTGTTCGTCCCCAAGGGTCTGAAGCGCCCTGCCCCCTGCGTGCTGGGCGTCTGCGGACACAGCGACAACGGGAAGGCGGCCGCGGCGTATCAGGGCTTCATGCAGGGCCTGGTAACCAAGGGCTTCGTGGGATTGATGTACGATCCGATCGGCCAGGGCGAGCGCAAGCAGTATCTCGATAAGGGCGGTAAGCGCCGCCTCGAATTGTGCTGCGAGCACAACATGCTCGGGCACCAGATGGCGCTGACGGGCGAGTTCTTCGGCGCCTGGCGGGCGTGGGACGGGATCCGGGCGCTGGATTATCTGCTGCGGCGACCGGAGACGGACGCCGGGCGTGTCGGTATTACGGGCAACTCCGGCGGCGGGACGATGACGACCTGGCTGTGCGGGCTGGACGACCGGTTTACGATGGCCGCACCAAGCTGCTTTATCACCACGTTCCTTTCCAACATGGAGAACGAACACCCAGCCGACGTCGAGCAGATCCCGCCGAGGTTGATCGAGCTGGGCCTCGACGAGTACGAGCTTTTCATCCCCTTTGC
>DAOVQV010000097.1 GCA_030628445.1 Phycisphaerae bacterium
GCAACGGCCTGGCCGAGTGCGTCAAGCACGCAGTCATACGCGACGAGGGCTTGCTTGGCTTCATCGAACAGAACGCCGAGGCAATTCGCCACTGCGACCCGGACGTGATGACGGAGTTTGTCGCACGAAACGTCGCCATAAAGGCTACCGTCGTCGCAGCCGACGAGCGCGAGATGGACCAGCGGGCGCACCTGAACTTCGGTCATACCATCGGCCACGCGATCGAGGTGTTTATCGGGTATGAGAAGATCCCACACGGCCAGGGCGTCGCCCTGGGGATGATCGCCGCCTGTCGCATGGCGGTGAATCGCGGGATCGCCGAAGCCGGCGCCGAGGAGCGAATAAGGAATATCCTGGAGCAGCTATCCTTACCGGTGAGCTGGTCCGGCCTCGATGCCCAGCAGATTTGGCGGATCATGCAGCACGACAAGAAGGTCCGCGGCGGGCGAGTTCGCATGATATTGCCCAGCGGTTTGGGTAAAGTCGAGATTTATAACGATATCACGGAAGAGTCCGTCCGCGAGGCCCTCGAAGCGATTGGGCCGTGACGGCGGGACAAAAACAATGTCGCGAAAGAAAAACGCCAACCGCACTGCAAAACAGCCCGACCTGAGCGTCCAGATCGCCGGTGTGCAGTTAGCCAATCCCATGATGACCGCCAGCGGGACGTGCGGATACGCCACGGAGTACGCCGACTTCGTGGACCTCACTGGGCTCGGGGCGTTTGTGACCAAGTCGATAACGCTCCACCCGCGCCTCGGGAATGAATACCCGCGAGTCGTCGAGACGCGGGCGGGAATGCTCAACGCGATCGGTATGGAAAACGTCGGGTTGGAGACGTTCGTCAAAGAGAAGGTTCCGCTGCTGGGGGAGCTGAAGGTGCCTATCTTCGTCAACGTCGCCGGAACCAGCATCGATGACTGCGTCGCGGTCGCCGAGGCGTTGGAGAGCGTCGAGCCGGTCCGGGGCGTGGAACTCAATGTCTCCTGTCCCAACGTCAAAGAGGGCGGTATTCAATTCGGCGTCGATCCGAATCAGATCGCCAAGATCACCGCCGCGGTCCGGGCCGTCTGCCACAAGAACATCCTGATCGTCAAACTCTCGCCGAACGTCACGGACATCGCCACCATCGCCGCCGCAGCCGTCGACGCCGGCGCCGACGCGATAAGCATGATCAACACCTTCACTGCGATGGTGATCGACATAGAGACGCAAACCCCGATCCTCCACAACGTCACGGGGGGTCTGTCCGGCCCGGCGATCCGGCCCATCGCTGTCTACATGGTCCATCGCGTCTATACCCAGGTCGCCAAGGGGGCGGGGGTGCCAATCATCGCCATGGGCGGGATCCAGACCCCGCGCGACGCGGTGGAGTTCCTCCTGGCAGGTGCGACGGGCCTGGCGGTGGGGACGAGTATGTTCGTCGATCCCGCCTGTATTCTGCGGATTCGCGATGGAATCGCCGATTACCTTCGCCGTCACGGGCTCAGCTCCGTTGGCGAGATTATCGGTGCGCTTCCCGTCGGCGGCGGTAGCGAATAGGCTTTTTCCCGGCCCGGTCTTGCTCTGCGCCGAGGTCTGTTTATAATTCAGCGTACCCAGGGGAGATGACCGGTCAGCTTTCACCTCGGCCGGGGACCGTGGCGACGTAACTGGTGTTCTTGATTGCGACGAGGTCTTTTTGGTCGGGCACATAGAGGTCAACCGAATGCGAGTTTTCATGTTGGGCTGGGAGTTTCCGCCGCACATCAGCGGCGGGTTAGGCACGGCGTGCTACGGGCTTACCAAGGGCCTGGACGAGCTGGGAGTGGGAGTCTGTTTCGTGCTCCCCCAGGCGGTCCCTCCCGAGGCGACCAGCCACGTCTCGCTGCGCACCCCGGCTCACGTCCCCGCGGACGCAATGGACGAAGCATCGGCCGAATCGATCGCGGTGGGGCACATCTTCGAAAATGTTGACCTGCGCCCCGTCGCCGCAGTGCTGCAACCATACGCCACGCCGGCGACGTATAAAGAATCGATAAAGAGGTTGATCGCCCAAAAGAGACGCTCATCTGAGGAGGGTGGTAAACCCGAACAGGTCGAGGCCCTCGAAGGCGCTCTGCAAGAGCCCATTCCCCGAGGTCCCCTCGCCACGGGCGCCGGTCTGCACTACGATGGCGACCTTATGGCGCAGGTATACCGCTACGCGCGGCTGGCCCTGGAGATCGCTCGGGCCGAGAGTTTCGATGTCATCCACGCCCACGACTGGATGACGTATCCGGCAGGGCTGGCGGTGGCGGCGGCAACGCACAAACCGCTGGTGGTCCACGTCCACAGCACGGAGTTCGACCGGTCCGGGGACAACGTAAACACGCAGGTCTACGAGATTGAACGAACGGGAATGCACGGTGCGGATCGCGTAGTTTGCGTCAGCTATCTGACCCGCAGCATCGTCACCTCCCGCTATGGCGTCCCGGCTGACCGCATCGAGGTTGTCTACAACGCCGTGGAGCTCCCGGCCGCCGACGCGCTGCCCATGAAGCCGATTCGCCACGATGAGAAGATCGTGCTGTTCCTGGGCCGCATTACCATGCAAAAGGGCCCGGAGTACTTTCTGATGGCCGCCAAGAAGGTCATCGCCAAATACAGCAAAGTTCGGTTCATCGTTGCAGGTTCCGGCGACATGATCGCCCCCTGCGTGGAGCTGACGGCGAGTTTGAAACTCGGCAGCCACGTCACCTTTACGGGATTCCTGCGGGGCGGCGACGTCGACAGGGTGTTCCGCATGGCCGATTTGTACGTCATGCCCTCGGTCTCCGAGCCCTTCGGGATTGCGCCTCTGGAGGCCTTGTCGCATAACGTGCCGGTGATTATTTCTCGCCAGTCCGGGGTCTCAGAGGTCCTGACTCACGTTTTGAAGGTGGACTTCTGGGACACCGATGAGATGGCCAATAAGATCCTGGCGGTGCTTCGCCACCCGCCGCTCCAAAAGACGCTTCGGGACGCGGGCCAGATTGAACTGAAGAAACTTTCGTGGCGGGACAGCGCCGCCCAACTGAAACACCTCTACGCGGATCTTACCGTCCAAGCGTGAGGTGTTTCTTTTTCGCTCGCCGGTAAGACGGGGCCTTGACCCGCGCGGCGGGTATTCGTTTTCTATAGAGCTATGGCATCAGTAGTCTTTTACTTTCAGGTTCACCAACCCTACCGCTTGCGGCGCTATGGGGTGTTCGATTCCGAACCCTACTACTTTGATGAGGCCCGCAATGAGGAGATCTGCCGGAAGGTCGCCACCAAGTGCTACCTCCCGACCAATCGCCTCATGCTCGACCTGATCGATCGGTATAAGGGAGACTTCCGCGTAACCTATTGCGTCACGGGAACTATCATCGAGCAGATGCGGGCGTACATCCCCGAAGCGATGGACAGCTTCATCGCCTTGGCGAACAGCGGGTGTACTGAGTTCATCGCGGAGACCTACCATCACAGCCTGGCGTTCCTATACAACCGCGAGGAATTCATCGAACAGACGCGCATTCACCAGGACATGACGGAGGAGGTATTCGGCCAGCGGCCGCGGGTCTTTAGGAACACGGAACTGACGTACAACAACGATGTAGCCAAGACCGTCGAACAGATGGGCTTCGAGGCGATCCTGACCGAGGGGGCCGACCACGTCCTGGGCTACCGCAGCCCGAACTTCATCTACCGGCCTCCCAACTGTCCCGATCTTAAGATGCTGCTGAAGAACTACCGACTTTCCGACGACATCGCGTTTCGCTTCGGGAACCGCCAGTGGCCCGAATGGCCGATGACGGCGGAGAAATTCACCAACTGGGTCGATCAGATTAACGGGAACGGGTATGTGTGCAACCTGTTCATGGATTACGAGACCTTCGGAGAGCACCAGTGGGCCGATACCGGCATATTCGATTTCATGCGCGCCTTACCCGAGAAGATCCTGGCGACCGGGAAGAACGACTTCCTGACGGTCAGCGAGGCCATTCAGCGGTATCCCTGTGTCGGTGAAGTGGACATCCCGCACATGATCTCCTGGGCCGACACGGAGCGGGACCTGTCGGCCTGGCTGGGCAATAGCATGCAGGCCAACGCCTTGCACGACGTCTACGCCCTGGCCGACGCTGTCCTGTCCAGCGGGGACGAACAGTTGATCGCGGACTGGCGCAAACTCCAGACGTCTGACCACTTCTACTACATGTGCACCAAGTGGTTCGCCGACGGGGACGTGCACAAATACTTCAACCCGTACGAATCGCCCTACGATGCCTACATCAACTACATGAATATCCTCGATAGCGTCCGGAACCGGGCCGCACGTCCCCCCACCTGAGCGTATGTCCGGGTCAATCAATGCGTTAATCCGCCGCGCCACGCCCAGCCGATATAAGGGAGTCCATGTCCAACCCAAACAACACCGACAGCGTCCTACCGGCGCCGATCGTCGTTGAATCCCGCGAAGATCAACGGGACATGCTGCTGAGGAAGGAATGGCTGATCGCCAACAGGATCGGCGCTTATGCATCCTCGACGGTGATTGGGTGTAACACTCGACGATATCATGGCTTGCTGGTCGCGGCCACCTCGCCCCCGGTCGGTCGGATCACCGCCCTGTCCAGCGTCATGGAACAGCTTCTCGTCGGCGATGACAGATACGAATTGGCGACCAGCGAGTTCGCCGGGACTTTTTCGCCGAACGGCCTGAAGTATCTGGCCGAATTCCGCAACGACATGGCGCCGACGTTCGTCTATCGCGTTGGCGGGGCGCGGCTGACTAAGGAAATCGCACTGTCAGAGACGGCCAACGCGGTGGCCGTTAGGTATACACTGGTCGGCGGGCCGGCGGACCTTATCCTACAGCCCTTTGTCGCCCTGCGCGATTACCACGAGCTTTCAGACGCGGCCAAGGAACGTCAGTTGACCTTCGATTTGACCGAAGCGGGCGTCGTCGTCCAAGACCGACACCAAGCAGCATGGCCGCTGAACATCACGGCCGAGCACGCTGAGTTCCGGCCCGATCCCCAGTGGTGGTATCGCTTCCTGTACCGCATGGAGATAGCACGCGGGCAGGATGGGTTTGAGGATCTGTACACCCCGGGCGAGTTTCGCTGCCGGGTCGAGGACGGGCAGTGCTGTCAACTGACGGTAAGTCTAGGCGATCCTGTGTCAGTCGATTTTCCGGGCACGGTTCGGCGGCGCCGCCAGCGCTGCACCCAGATCATCCAGGCGGCCGGGGCGGACTGTGACGAGACGACACGAAGGCTCGCAGCCGCAACCGAGCCGTTCCTGGTGCGCCGGACCCTGGGCAAGACGCCCTTTTCGACGACAATCCTCGCCGGGTTTCACTGGTTCGCCGACTGGGGAAGAGACACTTTCATTTCCTTACCTGGTCTGCTCCTTGCGACCGGGCGATTCGCCCAGGCCCGCCAGACCTTCGCCACCTTCGCCAAGTACATCGCTGAGGGTATGATTCCGAACCGCTTCGACGATAGTGACGGCCCGGCTCACTACAACAGTATCGACGCGTCGCTGTGGTTTATCATTGCGGCCGAGAGATACCTCCAAGGAACCGATGATCTGGAATTCTGGCGAGAGTTGCTCATGCCCGCCGCTCACACCATCCTGACCGCCTACCGGGAGGGAACCGACTTCGGGATCCACGCCGACGCCGACGGGCTGCTAGCGGGCGGGTCCACCGGGACACAGTTGACCTGGATGGACGCCGCCCCTGGTCAGGAGGTAATCACCCCGCGACACGGTGACGCCGTGGAGGTGAACGCCTTGTGGTACAGCGCACACCGTATCATGGCGAGGCGGTGCGGACAAATCGACGCAAAGCTCGCGGGAGTCTATGAGGACCGGGCCGGGCTGATCCGGCGGGCGTTCGCCAAGACATTCTGGAACCCCAGGGCCAGGTGTCTGTACGACTGCGTCACCGACGGTGTGCCCGATCCGGCGATCCGTCCAAACCAGATCTTTGCTGTTTCCCTCCCGTACAGTCCGCTGTCTGTCGAGCAGCAGCAGGGCGTCGTGGCGACGGTCGAGAAAGAGCTACTGACACCGTTCGGTCTGCGGACGCTTTCGCCGCGCGACGAAAGATATTGTCCGCGATACGAAGGTACGCCCGAACAGCGAGATCGGGCGTACCATCAGGGGACGGTCTGGCCGTGGCTGATGGGGGCGTTTATCGAGGCGTACTTAAAGGTTCGCGGTTATAAGCGACCCGCCGTAGAGCAGGCTCGGCGGTGGCTGAAGGGCTTCGACGCGCATCTTGGCGAGGCCGGGCTGGGCTATATCAGCGAGATTTTCGACGCCGATTCCCCTCATAATCACCACGGGTGTATCGCTCAAGCCTGGTCTGTGGCGGAAATCCTGCGTGCCAAGCTGC
>DAOVQV010000207.1 GCA_030628445.1 Phycisphaerae bacterium
GGCCCGCCTTGCGGATCCCCGCGGCGACAAGGAACGGACCCCGGCCGTAACCGGCAATCAGACCGACCGTTTGGGAATCCGCGGGCAAGGATCAGCCTCCAGTGTCCTCGGCGTCGCCGCTGTCCTTGATGCCCAGGTGTTTCTTGAGGGCGTTGAGCTGGCGGGTGAGGCGGCGAATCGCACTTCTCATCTGTGGCAGCTGCGGGAGGGTCGCCATGGCCCGCCGGCCTTGTTGAGCGGGCAAGGCTGGGCTGCCCCAGACCTCGAGCCCGGCGGAAACGTCATTGGTAACCCCGGCCTGGGCGCAGACCCTCACGCCCGCACCGAGGCGCACGTGCCCGACCACGCCACACTGACCTGCAAATACGCAATAGTCTCCGACCGTCACGGACCCGGCGATACCGGCTTGGGCGACCAGGAGGCAGTGCTTACCCAGATGCGTCCCGTGCCCAATGGCGACCAGATTGGAGAACTTCGTGCCGGCCCCGACAATCGTCGCGCCGATCGTCGCACGGTCGATCGTGCAGCATGCGCCGATCTCGACGTCGTCTTCCATCTCGACCCACCCGGATTGGGGGATCTTCTCGTGCTTACCGGCGTGTGTGGCGTACCCGAACCCGTCATGCCCGATCGAGCTGCAGGCGTGTATCGTCACGCGGTCGCCCAGCACACACCCATCATACAGCGTCACGTTCGGATACAACGTGCAGTCTTGCCCTATTCGGCAGTTCGGCCCCACGTACACGCCCGGATACAACGTCGTGCCGGGTCCGATCTTGCAGCCCCCCGAGACGGTCACGAACGCCGCGATCCGCACACTGGCCGCCAGCTCGGCCGACGAATGGACATTGGCTCGTTCATCGACACCTTCGAAATCCGGCCGGCGGAACCCATAGAACAGGGTCATCGCCTCACGGAACGCGAAATACGGATCTTCGCAACGGATCAGTGTATCGCCGGGCCCGGCGTAGTCCTTGCCCACGATTACGGCGGCGGCCTTGGTCGTCGCCATGTATCGCTCGTAGCGCTGATTGACGAAGAACGCCAGTTCGTCGGTCCCGGCCGATCTCAGCGGCGCCACGCCGCGAATGACCTTGGAACCGTCGCCTGTCAGATCGCCTCCCAGCTTCTCGGCAAGGTGCGAAAGTTTCATCTCAACCATAGCAAAGCCCCAAAAACCGCACCGAAGGTAGCTTCTCGGATAACCCAGCGTCAAGGGTTCCGGCACCCGTGCCGTGAGTCTTTCGGATCGGTCTTCTCATTCCGCCAACCGGCCGTCCTTTAGATGCAGGATCCGGTCGGCGCGTCCGGCGACAGAACGATCGTGCGTCACCATCAGGATCGTCTGCTTTCCGCCGGCGTTAAGCTCCGCCAGCAGGTCCATAATGCCCTGACCGGTCTTGGAATCCAAGTTGCCCGTCGGCTCATCGGCCAGGAGGAGCTTTGGGCCGTTGATTAAGGCCCTAGCGACGGCCACTCGCTGTTGCTCGCCGCCGGAAAGCTCGCTCGGACGATGCTTAAGACGCTCAGCGAGGCCAAGCTTCCCCAGCAGATCGCACGCTTCCCGGCGAATCGCGCCGCGGCGCGCAAACCAGCGCGGCGTCGAGCAGGCGACCTTCGCCGGGAGCAGCGTGTTCTCCAGGACGGTCAGCTCGTCCAGCAGATGATAAAACTGGAACACGAAACCGACATCGCGGCAGCGGATATTGTTCCGGCGCCCGGCCGACAGCTTGGTTACGTCGTGTCCGTCCAGAGACACCCGGCCCTTATCCGGGCGATCCAACAGGCCCACCAGATGCAGCAGCGTGCTCTTACCGCTCCCGGAGGCGCCGACGATGGCGGCAAACTCGCCCCGCCGAACGGCGAAGCTTACGCCGCGCAACACGTGCAAACCCACACGACCCATGCGATAGGACTTGCGAAGGCCCTTGACCTGTATCGCCTGCTCACTCATACCGCAGGGCCTCCACCGGCTGCATGCATGCAGCCCGAAGGGCAGGCAGCAGCGCTCCGACCAACCCGGCCAGGACGGCGCCGATTATGATAAACACGGCCGCGTTCCAATCCACCTCGTTCGGAATCTCGGCGAACAGGAAGTATTTCTTGCTCCAGACACGGTACCCGAACGTATCGTCCACCCAGTCCTGAATCGGATTGATATTCCGCACGAACGCATAGCCCAGCGCCGTGCCCGCGGCCGCTCCGACAAGACCCACAGCCGCCCCCCACGCCAGGAAAATCTGCGCCACCCCGCCGGACGATGCGCCCACGGCCTTTAGCACTCCGATGTCCTTGGTCTTCTGAAAGACGATCATATAGAAGATCACGAATATCAGCACCACGGAGACGAGCGAGATGATACCGAACATGATGAACACCAGCGTCCGCTGGCGGTCGATGTTGCTTATGATGTCTGCTTGCCTTTCCCGCCAAGTCTGCACATACACCTCACCGCCGGCGGCCTGGGGGTTGCGTCGGCGAAAATCCTCCCACACCGCTTGGACGTTGGCGGAAACCTTCTGAAGCGCCCGGCCCTCGGAAAACTCATTTCTTACCTTAAAGTGAATCTGGCCGCACCGGGCTGGAACGACAACCTGCGGGGTCTGGTCGGCGGAGTACTGGGCGTCCATGTTGTTGAGCTGTTGGAGGGTATCGAAAGGCACGTACACGAATTTCGAATCGATGGAAGACACGTCGGTCCGGCAGTCGTCGATGATCGTAAAGGCCCGGGAGACGGGCGTGATGCTCATCAGGTCCAGGCCTTGGCTCCCAAGCGGCGCCAATAGCAGCGTGACCTTGTGCCCGGGAAGCATGAAGCGGACGGTCCGGCCGTCCGGAGTCGTCCAACTGAGGGCCGGTAGGCCCAGGCCAAGGATGATCCGGTCTCGCGGTCCGGTGAAGCCAGCCTGCTCCTCCAGCTGCCCTGGTCCGACCAGCATCTCCCGCAACTGATCAAGTTGGTGCTCCTTAGCTTCGAAGCTCTCGCCAGTGGGGGTATACAGCTCCGCTTGGGCGGCGTCGATCTTGCCCTGCAGTTGGCGCAACCGCTCCTGATATGGCGCCGCCCTGTTCAGCGCTTCGGAGGCCGAGATGTGATACCAAATAGCATCCGTAAGACGCTGTCTAAGCTTGGGAAGTTCCAACTGCTGCGGCGATGCGCTCTTGGCGGCGGCCAGGATCTCTTTGATCCGCCGTGCATCTTCCTCGACGCGCCGGATCATCACGGAGATGGGCGGATCGAACGTCGGGGCGTCGAGGCCGGCTTGGACGAACAGGCCATCCTCGAAATCCGTCACGCCTGCCCGTTCGGGCAGGCGGATACCGGCGACCTGAATCATCTGACGGTGACCGGTACCGGAAACCGCAAGGAGCCCAAAGGTTAAAATGAACGGCGAGCCGGCCTCCACTTGCGGGACTTCTTGCTCGACCTGGCGGATGAACTGGTCATAGTAGGCCAGGCCACCCTCGCCGCCGCCGTCAACAATCACATCGCCGAACAGCCCCTTCGCCGCCACCTCGATCTTATTCAAAAAGCCGGTCATTACGCTGACGGCGATCAACATCATCGCCACGCACAGCGCGACGCCCAGCGCCGCGAAGTAGGCGATCATGCGGCTGCGCAAATATCGAAGGCAGAGGAATAGCTTATACATTGGAATCGAGCTTCCGGGCGTCCGGCGCCCCCCCAGTGTCTTGCGCCTCTGAAGTCGCA
>DAOVQV010000122.1 GCA_030628445.1 Phycisphaerae bacterium
GCAGCTACGGTCAGATGGGCCGATGCCTACGCCCTTGCGACGGGACGATCCGCATGGAGCGGTACAGGGAGGTGGTGGGGGATGCCGCCGATTTTGCCGGCGGGAATCGCACCCAGCTGCAGGAGTCCCTTGCTCGGAAAATGGCGCTGGCCTCAGAGGCATTGGAGTTTGAAGCAGCGGCCGCAATCAAGAGCAGGATCCAGCGCCTCGGGCTGTTTGACTCGCCCGAGTACCGTTATGTTGCTGCGGCCGAGTCGCTTCAGTTCATCTTAATCCAACCCGGCCCGACCCGCCGAAAGGCGAAGGTCTTCCTGGTGGATCGTGGCTGGATTACCCCGTGCGGCGTGCTGGACTATCCACTGCAAGAAGCCCAGCTAGGCGATATCGTCCAGCGGATGGCCGATTGGGCCGGGGCGGATCGGGAGTTTGGCAGCGCCGAGCGATGGCGGTTAGGGCTTGTTGTGCATTATTTGTTTTCCGCCCTGCAGCGTGGGGGGCTTATCCTGCGGTGGCGCCCGCAGATGCATCCGGAGCAGTTGGGCCGGGCCATCGAGCAGGTAAGCGACCGGTTGAAGCTGCGCGGCCCTAAGCAGCCCGGCCGAAAAGGTTCTGCCAAACGCACCCGCCGGTAGAGTAATCTATGGACCGGATGGCTCATCAGACCGGGCAGTGACTGCTTAACCAGCTATGAAGAAGCTTATTAGGGCAGTGTCGAAGGTCTTACCCAAGCGGCGCGGGCGGTCATGGCGGTATGTCTCGCCGCGCCGCAGGGGCTTAGCTGCGCTGGTGCTGGCGCTGCTGGTGACGCTGACGTTCGCGTATTGGCACTTCACCAACGATCGGAGGATACGCCACCAGGCCGAGAAGTTTCTGCGGGACCTGACCGGCGGGCACGTTAAGTTGCACTCGGCGAGCTTCAGCTTCTTCGGCGGCGTGAAGCTCGATGGGGTCACAGTCGACCTGGACGTCGACGGGGTTCGCAAGCCCTTCTTCCACGCAAAGACGGTCATCCTGAGGCACAAGCCCTGGTCGCTGTTTGTGGGGGGGCGTTTGGAGCCTGTCGAGGTCGTTTGTTCGGGCCCGGGGGTTACCTTACCCCACGGACTGGCCGGGATCGTCGGATTCCTGCCTTGGAAAAGCCGTCTGGGCGGCGAGATCTGGCTCGGTCAATTGCCCAAGATAAGCATCCGTCAGGGCTGCCTCAGCGTGGTGGACGTTGAGACCGGCGTGTCGCTTTTGGTGTCCGAGTCGGTCGAGGTGTCCATGGTCCCTTCCGGGGGCGATCTGTACACCATTACCTTCGACGGTAAGCAGACCGACAGCGGGACCGAGATGTGGGGTAAGTTGACGCTCGACATCGCGAGCCGGGAAGTTGAGTTCCTCGCCGGTTCGGTCCCGATCCAGGGGCTTGATGAGGCCCTTCCTCGCAAATACAGGAAGTGGCGCCGCCGCTACAAGGTCACGGGTAATTTGGTCCCCAAGTCCGCCTCCGCTGCCGGTACCGGGCCCGACTTGCTCGTCTTCGAGCTGCTTGACGTGGCGCTGAGGCTTCCGCGTGACGAGGGCGGGCTGGGCCTGCAGAACATGACCGGGACGCTTGGGTTTGATGAAAACGGCGTGACGGTCCGCGATGTCTCCGGGCGGATCGTCGAGGCCGGCGGCGCCAAGTTCACCCTCACCGGGCGCTATGACGGGTTCGAGCCCGACAGCCCATTTGAACTCAACGTCCATCTGGAGGATATGGTCTTACCGGAAGGTGAATTGGCAGGGGCGCTGGGTGAGTTGCTCAGCACCCTGAAGGATAATTTCAAACCGCAAGGCAAGTTCGATCTTACCGCCACGCTTCGCAGACAAAGCGGTGGTGTCACGTCTTACGAGGGAATACTCGATCTTGCCGGTATGTCGATTCTGTACAGGAGATTGCCCTATCAACTGACTGACGTGATCGGGACGATCGCCTTCGTGCCCGGCAGGGCTGAGCTTCGGGGCCTGCTGGGAAGGCACGGGGCGACGTACATTGAGATTGGCGGGTTCCTGACCGGTCTGGACCGGTCCAGCACGTACGATGTCACTCTCCAGGTCGCCGACGGCAGCGAACTTATCTTCGACGATGAGTTGCGTCAGGCCATCCCGCGGCGCTTTGTAAAGATTTGGGACGCCGTCAACCTATCCGGCTCGGGGGCGGGGCGGGCGCGTGTCCGTAGAGCGAAGGGCGACACGCCTCAATCCGTCGACGTTCAGCTTGATCTGCATGGGAATACGTCGATGAGTTATGTGGGGTTTCCCTATCCGCTGGAGTCCCTGTTCGGGCGGATCGAGATCTCGGATGGTGACGTGCAAATAAGGACACTGCGGGGCACGAAGGGGCCCATGGGTTGCAGGGTCGCCGGGTCGTTGGCGGATCTGGATTCGCCGCGCCCCAGGGTGGATTTGCGCATCAGGGCTTGGCGTGCGCCGATTGATGATATTTTCCTTACCGCGCTGGCCCGGCTCAGTCCGAAGGCTTCTGCGACGCTGAGCAGCGGCGGGACCATTGAAGATCTGGACGCGCACATAACGCGCGCGGCGAGCGACGAGCAGCTCAGCTACAGGCTCGAAGTTGCCTTGCGCCGCGCCAGGTTTGTGCTGCAGGACTTTCCCTACACGGTTACCGATGCGTCGGGCAAGTTGACAATTGAACCGGGGCGGATGACTGTCCACGCCCTGCGCGGGATGCACGACCGGACGCCCATTACGGTCAGCGGGCCGGTGCACCTTGGCTCGGAGCCGCCTGGATTTGATCTGGAGGTCCTCGCCGATGAACTGAGCCTGGATGACGACCTTTTCGCGGCCCTGCCGCCAAACCTGAAAGACCTCTGGCGCAAACTTGGCCTGGATGGAACGGTGGACGGGGAACTGTCGATCCAGCGCGACGTGCCCGGTTTGCCTGTCCGCCCGGGGGGGGTGGGTGGCGGCTTTGATTACCGGCTGTTGGTGAACGCCAAGAGCCTTCAGCTGCGCTACAGCGGGTTCCCTTACACCTTGTCGGGCCTGTCGGGGCGGGTGGTAGCGACGCCCAGTCTGGTGGTGCTGGAGAACCTTACCGGGCAGAAGGGACGGACCAAGACGCTGATCAGCGGACGGGTCGACCATGCCTCTTCGGGCATGCGGGCGACGCTGTCGGTTACGGCTGAGAACTTACCGCTCGACGAGGAACTGCTGGGCGCGCTTCCCTCGGAGCTGGCTCCGTTGTTGACTCGCCTGCGGACCGGCGGTTTGTGCAGCGCCAAGCTGCGTAAGCTCAGTTTTGCTTGCACACCTGCGTCCGCCGGGCTGCCCCCGACGGCAGGACCGGCAACTCGCCCGAGCGATGATGTCACCTGGGATCTGGATGGGGAGATTGGCTTTGAGGACGTGGTCGTCGATCTGGGTTTTGGCCCCAAGAAACTCTCCGGGCGGCTGGACGGTGTGGGAGGGCGGACGCCGGCGGGGCTGAAGCTTGACGCTGCCGTAGATCTCGCCAGTATCCAGATCGGGAAGCAGTCTATCAGCGAATTGAGCGGGCAATTGATAAAGAGCTCCGGAAGCGGGTACCTGATCGTCAAAGACCTAGTCGCAAACGCCCACGGTGGACGCGTCGCAGGATACGCCGAGATCTTGCTGGCCGAGCCGCTGCAGTACGGGATTCGCCTGGACGTCCAAGGCGTGCGCCTGGAGGAGTTGTTCCCCAAGGGTTCATCGTCCGGTCGGTCGCCGGCTAGGGGCGTGCTGGAGGGCAGGTTGGAGCTGACTACCGTTGCCGGTGAGCCCGAGCGGCGGCGAGGCGCGGGTGTGATAAGAATCAGCAAGGCGAGTATCTACCAGCTTCCTGTCGTGCTGGGATTTCTGCATGTGATCTATATCGCCCTTCCTGCGGAATCAGCCCTCGCCGACGGATACCTGACGTACCGCGTGCGGGGCGACAGGCTGATCTTTGATGAGATTCATCTGAGCGGCCCGGCCATGTCGTTCGTCGGCTCGGGCATGGTGAACCTGGGGACGGACAGACTGGCGCTGAACTTCTTCGCCTACACGGGCCCCCCGGGGAAGCTACCGCGAATAGCCGACCTGGACGAGTTGCTAAGTGGGATCATCAGGGAGCTGGTGGAGGTGCAGGTAAGAGGCACTTTGGCGAATCCTCAGTATCGCACGGTTCCGCTGCGCAGCCTCGAAGCGGCGATCCGTCGGCTTATCACCCCTGGCGAGGAGGACCAGTAACCCGTATTATTCCTCATTACTTGGTTGGACGTCGGAAAGGAGACCGGACCGACATGGCAAAAGTGAAGGTTGGAATCATCGGAGGCAGCGGGCTGGACCGCGCCCTGTGCGATCAGGCACAAGGACAGCGTCTGACAGTAGAGACGCCATTCGGCCCACCGTCGGATGTGATCGTAGAGGCAAAGTGGGAAGGTACTCCCGTCGCCATCCTCAACCGCCACGGGCCCGGACACATTCTGTGCCCCGGTAGCGTGAACTATCGAGCCAACATCTATGCACTAAAGGCGCTGGGCTGTACGCACGTTATCGCATCCGGGGCCGTTGGGTCGCTGCAGGAGCAGATCAGGCCCAAAGACATCGTGATTCCCGACCAGCTTATCGACAAGACCTACCGTCGGGCGGGGACATTCTTTGATGAGTTCCTGACCGCGCACATAGAATTCGCCGCGCCGTTCTGCCCGGTGCTGCGTGCTCATTTGTTCGCCTGCGCCGCGGATATTAGCACCACCGTCCACGACGGGGGGACCTACGTCTGTATGGAGGGCCCCGCCTTCTCCACACGAGCCGAGGCCGAGATGCACCGTAGATGGGGCGGTGATCTTATCGGTATGACGGCCATGCCGGAGGCCAAACTCGCCCGCGAAGCCGAGATGGCCTACGCCCTGGTTTGCCTGGTCAGCGATTATGACTGCTGGCGGCCCACTCCGGCGAAACTCGACAAGCACGAGCTGCTTAAGGAGATCATCTCCAACCTTACCGAGGCGACGGCAAACGCCCTTGAGCTGATCAAGGCGGCGGTGGCGCGATTCGGCGAAATCGCCCAGACGCCCTCACCGGCCCACGGTGCCCTGGATCTGGCGATCTGGTCGGATCGCAAGATGATCTCTCCCGAGGCGAAGGAGAAGTACGGGGTGTTGGTGGACAAGTACCTATAGCTTCCGACGTTTGGGCCGGCGGCAAATCGCCACCCAGGTCTTCGCCTCATCCATCAGCCCCAGCGGAAAACTGTAGTTTCCCGCCCGATGCTCCCTCTGCCCGGTGAGCTTTCGCAGGTAGTGCCCCAGGTTTTTGCGATAGAGCTGGCTGAAGCATTGCACGTCTTCGAACCACCCCTGCAACAGTTGATCGATATCCTGCGCCGAGAACTGCCTCTGGTGATAGGCTTTTCCCCTCCTGTTGCGCAATTCCTTGGTCCCGTTGGGGA